>JAGNEZ010000019.1 GCA_018003015.1 Phycisphaerae bacterium
CCAGACCCTTGGCCGGCGGTCCGCCTGCCTCGCGTGTATAGGTCGCGGCCACATCGCGGATCACCGTGTCCGCCTCGCCGGCCGCGGCGCCGCTGGTCGCATAGATGTAGGCCGCTGGAGTGTTATGCAGAGTCCGGTCACACCAGGTCGGCGGCCAGTTGTCCGGGTTCTTCAGAAGCATGGTGGGGCCGCATCCGGTGGCCGCAGCCAGCCAAGCCGTGCACAGAAGGCACCCCCACGACGGGTCCTGAAAGACGCGACCGCGGTTCATTTAGAGACTCCAGCCGTGAATAGGAGGCCCATACCCGGACCCCTGCTCACCCAGTTCGCCCGGGCAGCGACGTTCAGTTGTAACAAACACCGTGGCCAGGCGGAAGTCAGCCGGACCGAAGGCCTGAAAGGTGAGATCGGGCGTGATCGCCGAGGCTACCGCCCTCGTCAAGGGAGTCCGCGGGTGGTTGGCTGCCGACCGCTCCTGCCCTACCGCCTTCAATTTGCCGCACCCAAGCGGGTTCCGGACGCCTCAAGCCGGAGAAGCTGCGACGATCGAAGATCACGCCTACCCAGGGATAACTCAACTCCGGCCGGCAACGACCGATATTACTCTCCAGGAGTTTGGATTATCGGATGCACAGGACATGCAGACCGGCACGGAATAGCGGATTTTGAACATGAGTTCGCGGACACCGATACCGATAATCCATGGGCTTCGCGGGGCGCAAACCGAAATTGCGCCTGCGTCTGACGCGCAAGTCAGGTCCGAGCCGGAGGCCCGGGCCGCCCAGGCGAAAGGGAACGGTGAACCGACGCCAGCTGTAGCCGTGAACCACGGGCGGGAGACCCGTAACACGGAACACGCCCGAGCCACGAAGGCCAGCCGCCCGCCTGGCAACGAGATGTGGCGGCGTTGGATCAGACATGCCCCGGCCGTTACCACATCAGGCGGCGGTGGTGGCGGCCGGGCGCTCCTTTTCTCGTACACATTCCCCCCTACCGGCGGGAGCGGTGTTCAGCGACCCGCGAAGCTCTGCAAGTACCTGGGCGAGTTCGGCTGGCAGGTCGAAGTGTTGGCTGCCGGGCATGATCGGTTTCCATGGCACGATCCCACCCTGAGCACGGACATACCGCGTCACTGCCGCGTTCACCGGGTCGTGGGCCACGAGCCCGCGTGCCTGGCGGCCAGGATGGTCTCGCCCCTCAGGAATCTGCCGGGGCTCGACGATCGGCGATGCCGCTGGGTCGAGGACCGATTGTACTGGCGACTTCTCGGCATGGCCGAGCGGATGGGACGGGGCAGCGGCGAATCCTGGTGGGTCGGGCCAGCGAGCCGGGCGGCCATTCAGCGGCACCGGGAACGCGGGTTCGACGCAATCATCTCGACGGGGCCGCCGACCTTCGTGCACCTTGCCGCCCTGAGGGTGGCCCAGGCCACAGGTCTGCCCTGGGTGGCCGACGTCCGCGACCCGCTGGTAAGCGATTTCGATCGCGGCCGCCCGGACGATGCCCAGCTCGACACGATGCGCCGACTCGAACAGACGGTCATGCATGAAGCGGCGGTTGTGGTGACGACCACCAAGGCTCTGGCCAACGACTTCCTGGAGCGCCACCCGGTTCGGCGGCCGGACAATACGCTGGCGATCACCAATGGTTTTGACCGCGAGGATCTGGCCTGCGCCCTCGGTGTTGACGGAGCGGAGCAGGAAAGCGCTGTTGTCTCAGGCACGCAAGACCCGGCCCACGCCTCCACGGACGCGTACCCGGATGCGTGCGTCCTGGCGGCGGTGGGAGCGTTCTACGGACGGCGAGAGCTGAGCGGGTTCGTGACTCCACTGGCCCAGGTACTGGAGAGGCGTCCCGAGTGGCGCGGGCGAGTGCGTCTGGTCGTAGCCGGCACGCTGGACAAGCAGCAGCGGCTGCTATGGGATCGGCATCGGCCGGACTGGCTGGAGATTGAGGGGTATCTGGATCACGCCTCGGCGATCCGACGGACGGCGAAGGCGGCCTGTTGCCTGTTCGTGGCCCCGGACTGCTACCACAGCCGGCACTGCATCCCGGCCAAACTGTTCGAACTGCTGGCGCTGCCGACCCACCTGCTCGGACTGGTGCCTTCGGGCAGTGAGACGGAAGCCATCGCGCGATGCGCGGGCGGCGCCACCACGGTTCCGTTCGAGCAGCCGCAGCAAGTGGGGGCCGCACTGGAGCGCATCATTAGCGCGTACCTCCGCGGGCAACTCGAGAACCAGCGAAACTGGCCGGTCCTGGACACCTATGACCGCAGAGTGGTCGCCGGGCGATTCGCCGAGGTCCTGGCCCGCGTTACCCGCTCAGCCGGTATCCAGAAAGACGAGTGAATGGCGAGACGGACCATCCAGCGGCTAACCTTCGTGACCGACGCGCCCGGCTTCGGCGGCGCCGAGCGGTACGTCGTGGCGATGGCCAACGCAGCCCAGCGCCGAGGCATCGAACCGCACATCTACTGGACACCCATTCCCGGCAGTGATCTCGCCGCATTCGATTCAGCGAAGGAGGCGGGCGTCGCGGTCACCTGCGTGCCCATTCCGCGCACGCGCGGCTGGGGCGGTGTGGTCTCCGAATTCCGGGCGATGCTCCCCCGACAGCGACCGGATGGACTGATCATCAACGCCTGCGGACGCCCGCGGTTCTGGATCCTGCCCTGCCTGGCGCGTCTGGCCGCCGCTCCCGCCGTGTGGGTGCACCAGATGGTCGACGGGCGTGATTACCGACGGCTGCCTCCCAGCAGGTTCCGGGGCACGATGGATGGCTTTCACTGGTGGCGTGTCCCTCAGGCCGTTCGACATCGACTCGCGGGGATGGCCGCGTCCTCGGTGGTCGTATTGAATGCCGAGGATGGTAGTCGAGTCGTGCGGCAGCAGGGAATCGATCACACCAAGATCCGGATCGTTCCCCACGGCGTCGATCTCGAGCGGTTCACGTTCCGGGCCGAAGGTCGCGAGCGGCTTCGACGAGCGTGGCAGATCGGCTCTGGCGGGGGCCCCGCCCCTTTCCTGCTGGGCACGGCCGTCAGGCTGGTCACCGGCAAAGGGGTGGAACCGCTGATCGAAGCCACGGCCCTCCTCTCCCGCCGGGGCATTGCCATCCGGCTGGTGGTCGCGGGCGACGGCGAGGATCGAGGGAGCATGGTTCAGCTCGCCGAGCGGCGTGGCATCAGCGACCGCGTCACATTCGCCGGATTCGTGGCCGACATGCCCGCCTTTCACAGCGCCCTGGATGGCTTCGCCCTGTGCAGCGTGACGGAGTCTTTTGGACTATCGCTGGCGGAAGCGATGGCCTGCGAGCGGCCGGTGATTGGCACGCCGACGGCCGGAGCGACGCGGCAGATCGAGGACCGCCGGACCGGGCGGCTGCTGAGGACGTTCGAGCCGGCCGAGCTGGCGGACGCGATTGCGGACCTGGCGGAGGACCCGGTCGGCTGCGCGACCATGGGCCGTGCCGGGCGGGACAGTGTCCGCCGGCAGTTCAGCATCGACCTGACGCTGGAGCGTACGCTGCGTGCCCTGCGTGGCCCCGCCCGGGAGCGATCCTCGCTTCGCTGGCCGGGAATGGGAGAGTCTCTCTTCGAGGCCATGACCTCGGAGGATGGACCCGTCAACGGGTCGATTATCGGAACCACGGTCCTTCGGCCGAGGTGTCAGACTCCCGTCCGATAGCTTGAGTCGTCCCCCGCAAACTCCGATAAAACAGCCGTGAGAATCATGGTGCTCCGCAATGAGCCACCGTGGCCGCTGTGTCACGGCGGAAGACTCCATACCTACGAGCTGTGCCGAAGGCTGGCTCGCCGCCACGACGTGCTCGTGGTGGCCGAACACCCCGGCGAGGGTGACGTTCCCCCCCTGCCTTTCGCATGCCGAGCGGCCCGTGCTCACCGGTTGTTTGACGACGATCCCGGCTTGGCGGAAGAGGGTATCCGCCTCAGTCGATCGGAGCGGTTCTTCGGCATTGAGGCGTCGTATGTCCGTGACGTGAGCCGCCTGGCCCGCGAGTGGCGGGCGGAGGTGGTCATCGGCATGAGCTACCAGGCACTCTCCTGCCTGTCGCGCATCCGCGGGGTCCCGACGATCGCGGACCTGCAGGACGACGAAGTGTTACACCTTCTCCGTGAGTGTCTCCATGGTCGCACGACCGGCCGGTGGACGAATCTCAAGGGCCTGCTGAGTACGCTGTTCTATCAGCGGGCACACCTTGCCGGAATCACCGCCGTCACCATGCTCTCGGAGGGCGATCGCCGGTTCTGTCGCTGGTACACGGGGCATCCACGAATCGTGTGTATTCCACATGGAGTCGACTGCGAGCGATATGCTCCGCGCGATGCGCCGGTGGACGAGAACCTGATCGCCTTCTGGGGCGGACTGACTTTCGATCCGAACATCAACGCCATTCTGTTCTTCGCCGACCGGGTCTGGCCGATCGTCCGCCGGCACCGTCCACAGGCCCGCTGGTCGATCATCGGCTGGGGCGACTCGCCGCACCTGACCAGGATTCGACAGATGCCGGGGGTCGAGTTCCGTGGATTCGTCGAGGATTTGCGGCCGGAGATCGCCCGGGCGGCGGTGGCGATCGTTCCCATGCTGACCGGTACGGGCATCAAGAACAAGATCATGGAAGCCTGGGCGATGGGCAAGCCGGTGCTGTGCACGCGGCGGGCGCTGGGCAACCTGCCGGGTACCCATGGCGAGAACGTCTGGCTGGCCGATTCACCGCGCGACCTAGCCGACGGACTAATCGAGCTGCTGGACATGCCCGCTCTGCGTTTGAAGATCGGTCGATCCGCGCGGGCGACGGCCATCGAACACTGTTCCTGGGACCAGGCCGCCCGCCAACTCGAGCAGCTTTGCGATGACTTGGCCCATCCTGTGGCCGACCGGCGGTTCGGCGGCAGACTAGACCGGGCGTACCCCCAGGCAGCGGAGTGTCCGTCAGCATGATCGTCCACACCGATTGCCGGCATTTCGATGGCTACAAGCCGTGCGCGCCGCACAAGCGGTCCGGGGCCCATTGTGAGAACTGCGCCAGTTACGACTCGACAAGTGAGAGCATTCTGATCCTCAAGCTGGGCGCTGCCGGCGAGGTGATTCGCTGCACGCCGATTCTCCGTTATCTCCGACGCAACCACCCGAGCGCCCGGCTGGTCTGGATGACCGAGTTCCCCGATCTGATTCCCGACGGCTGGGTTGACAGGGTCATTCGGCCCACGTGGCAGAACGCGGAGTGGATTCGCGCCCAACGGTGGAGCCTGGTGCTGAGTCTGGACAAGGACCCGTTCACCTGTGCCATGACCCGGCAACTCGCGGCAGATCGAGTCAAGGGATTCAGCCTGGACGACCGCGGCCGAATCGTCGCGGCCGACCGGGACGCCGCCCACAAATGGCACACCGGGCTGTTCGATGACTTCATGAAAGCGAACACCCGCCATTATGTCCAGGAAATCTTCGAGCTGTGCGGCTGGGGCTACGATGGGGAGACCTATGTCCTGCCTGATCCCGAGGCAGGCGAAGCCATCGAGATTCCTGGGGAAGGGCCGGTCATCGGCTTGAACACCGGAGCTGGAGCGGCCTGGCCCACGCGGATCTGGCCGGAAGAGAACTTCGCCCTGCTGACTGGCGAACTGAAGCGGCTGGGGCTGCGACCGCTGTTCCTGGGCGGCCCGGACGAACACCATAAGAACCTGCGTTTGGCCGGAGCCACCGGGGCCGCTTACGCCGGGACACGACCGCTTCGTCAGTTCCTCGGCCTGGTCGAGACCTGCGATGTCGTGGTCACGGCGGTCACCATGGCCCTGCACATGGCCATCGGCCTGGGCAAGCGAATCGTGCTTTTCAACAACGTGTTCAACCGGCACGAATTCCATCTTTACGGTCGCGGTCGGATCCTCGAGCCGGCGCTGGGCTGCCTGGCGTGCTACAAGAGCCGGTTCGACAGGGGTTGTCCGGTGACCAACTGCATGGAACGAATTGCGGTAGGGTGCGTGGTCGCAGCCGTCGTGGAACAAGTCCGCCAGCTTGATCCCGTCGTGCGAACGACGAAGGTGACGGAAGGAGGCGCCGTCCATGCCGCTTCGTAGCATCGCGTTTCTGTTGAGCTTCATCGGCAGCAGCACGGCCGCGTTCGTGGTTCCTGTGCTGGGCGTGCTGTTCTACGTGGCCCTGTATCACCTCTATCCGGAGAGTGCCTGGTGGGGCAAGCCGCTGCGCCCGCTTGGGATTCGTTATTCGTTTGTCTGCGGCTTGTGCCTGCTGATCGGGACCGCGCTGAACCTGAACCGGCTACGGTTTGGCCAGCGCTTCTTCCATCCGGTGGAATGGCTGTTGCTCGCCCTCTTCGGGTGCATGTTCCTGTCCGCGGCGATCCTGCCGGAATGGAACGCCCGCACGGAAGAGCACATGGACAAGATGAGCAAGGTGTTCTTGTTCACCTTCCTCATGTCCCACGTGCTTGTTTCCCGGAACCAGCTCTGGCAGTTCGCGGTGCTGCTGACCGCGGTCTCGCTTTACCTCGGCCACGAGGCCAAGACCGCCCCGCCGGGAGCCTTTACCGGCAGCCGACTGGACGGTATCGGCGGGCCGGACTTCCAGGAATCGGCCGGGCTGGCGATTCACTTGTTCGCCCTGCTGCCGTTCGTCGCGGTCGTTTTCAAAGCACGGAAGCTCTGGCTGAAGGGGCTCGCCTTCCTGGCGGCCTGCTACAGCATGAACGCGATTCTTCTGTGCCGGGCCCGGTCGGCGTTTCTGGCGGCCATCGTTGGCGGCCTCATGGCCCTCTGGTACATCCCCCGACGGCACCGCCGATGGGTGGTGGTCGTCCTCCTCCTGGGTACGGCCGGCGGCATCATCTTGAGCGACAACTGGTTCTGGGAGCGCATGGTCACGATCTTCAGTTCCGCCGAGGAACGCGACGCGTCGGCGGCCTCGCGTCTGATCATCTGGCAAGGTGCTCTGAAGATGGTCCGCGAGTATCCGTGGGGCGTGGGTGTGGGCCGATTCCGCGACATGATCGGGCGATACATCGACGACCCGAGTTTTGCCTACCGCGACGCCCATAACAGCTTCGTCATCTGTGCCACCGAAATCGGGGTGCCGGGACTCCTGGCCTACACGGCCGTTCTGACCGCGTCATGGATCACTCTCTCCCGGCTGGCACAGCGGGTACCCCGGACGGTAGTGAATGGCGATCTGTTCGAGATGCTGATCTTCGCCAATCGGCTGGCCTTGATCGTCTACGTCGTATCCGGGTTCTTCGTCAGTCGATTCTACGTCGAAGGTTTCTGGTGGTTCGTGGCCCTCCCTGTCTGCCTGCAGCGTGCAGTGGAGAACGAAATCAGGGTGGAGCGCGAGGAGGCTTTTGTCCTCCAGGCGAGATTGAACATGGAGATGAACCCGGCGCCGGGGTGGCTCATGCCTCCCCATGTACCAGCGCCGGCACGATGAGGTCCCCAATGCCACATCCCGCTCAATATCAAAGGGACCCGCACCTGGTGCGGCGAGTCAACCAGCTCTACCACGAGCTGACCCGGGACTCGTTCGACACCGAGCATGAACAGCGATTCGCCGTTGAGCGACCTTTCTGGGAGCTGGTCGGCGACGTCGCCCTGAGAAACCGTTTGCCGCGCGCCCCGACGGGGACCGCGCCGCTCGAGGCTCGCCTTGTGATCGACCTCTGCTGCGGAACAGGTTTCGTCACCGAGACGCTGGGGCGGAAGATGAGCGGCCGCGACCGCATCATGGCAATGGACGTCAGCGAAGCGCCCTTGAACACCACGGCCCGCAAATGGAGCCAGCATTCCGCGGCACGGGTGGATCGTCCCCGGTTGACCCGCGTCGCTACTGACGCCCAACGACTGCCGCTGGCCGACAACTGCGCCGACCTCGTCGCCATCAACGCCTCGCTGCATCACGTGCCTTCTCCCCGGATCGTGCTGGGCGAGGTGGACCGCATCCTGCGCCCCGGGGGCTTCTTTGCCCTCGGTTTCGAGCCCAATCAAGCTTTCTTCAGTTCGCGGCCGCTGCGCGGCTTCTCCACGGGCTTGAGCCGCGTGAGCTGGTACCTGAGCCCCGGGCAGAACCGCCGGCGACTGATTCAGCTGACCGACCGCTGGGGACTGCAAGGGAAGGGCGTTTCCCACCGAACCCGCCTGCGTCCCGGTGAGCCGCCGGAAGGGGACGTCCTCGCCGAACTCATGAATGAACGGCTGCTGAACGAGGGATTGATTGTCGGTCCCGTGTCGCCCGCCGGCCTGCTCGACCTCGTGGATTGTCACGCCCGCGGCGGTGACGAAGGTGGCGGATTCCAGCCGCTGGGGCTGATTCGTCACTCTCTGCCCGACTACTTCGCCTACCTGTTCGAGTCCTCCGACTACCTCGGCGAAACGGGACGCCGTTGGCCGCGGGTTCGCCAGCTGGTGGACTCCACCCTGCGAATGATCGCTCCCGAGCACGGTTCCCTGTTCAGCTGGCTGTTGCGGAAACCCTCTCCGGACGGAGGCCACGGTGCATGAAGGCCCAGCCCGCCACGTTCGGCGCCCAGCCCCATCGCCACCCCCGTGTTCCGACCGAAGCGCGGCCGGCACGGGTTCTCCACGTGGTGGCGGACCTGACCGGCGGGGGGATGGAATGGTCCTTGCTCCGTTTGCTGGGCGGACTGAGCAGGCAGTCGCACCGCAAAGGCCTCGAGACGTGGGGGCTGCACGGCGTCTGCGTCCTTCGTGATGGGGAGGAGAGGATGCTCGACCAATGCCGCGGCCTGGCCAGCACCTGGGTCCTGGGCAGTCAAAACCTCGGAGACGAGACCGGCCGCCGCGGTCTCTGGGCAAGACTGGCCAAGATCATCGACCTCTTCGGTGCCGACGTGGTCCATGCCCGAGCGACGGGAACGTGGTTTGACGCCGCGGCGGCACTGCCGCGAGGACGAGGACCGAAACTGATCCTCAGCTTCCACGGTTTCACTGACCTCGCACCACTCTCCTGGCGAAGGCGATTCAGCCATGCCTGGGCGACGCGCCGGGCCCACGCCCTCCTGACCGTGTCGAGAGATTCCGCCCGAATGCTGCACCACAGCTGGGGAGTCCCCGCGGGCAAGATTCACACGATCTCCAACGGTGTGGACACCGATCTGTTCCGGCCGTTCAAGGACGCGGCGGAGCGGGCCGCGATCCGGGACCGGCTGGGGCTCTCCGAACAAGGCCCGGTCGTCATATGCCTGGCGAACCTCGTCAAGATCAAGCGGATCGACGCTCTCATGTCCATCTGGCCGACGATTATCGCGACACATCCGGCGGCTCATCTTGTTCTGATCGGTGAAGGGCCGCTGCGTTCCGAACTGACGGGGCTTGCGTGTCGCCTGGGCTGCACGGCCAGTGTCTCCTTTCTCGGCACACGACATGATGTGCACGAACTGCTGAGGGCGGGTGATCTCCTGGTCGTGCCCAGCTGCTACGAGGCCAGCTCGAACGCCGTGCTTGAGGGTATGGCCACCGGCCTGCCGATGGTGGCCTTCAACGTCGGCGGCCTGGGCGAGCAGATCATTCCCGGCGAGACCGGCTGGCTCGTTCCCCCGGACAGCCCCGGCGACTTGGCGACCGCCATCATTGAGGCTCTGAGTGACACCCGCACATGCAAGCAGTACGGACGGGCGGCGCGCCGGGCGGCCGTCGACCATCACGGTCTGCGCGTCTGGCTGAATCGCTACGAATCGCTCTACACCGACCTGGCCGCCGGACGAAGCCTGATCGCAATTCGAGGGGAGGAGGCGCCGTCGTGTGCGGGATAGCAGGCATGGTACACTTCGACGGGCTGCCACCCGAACGGCACGATATCGGGGCGCGGATGGCCGGCACCCTGCGTCACCGCGGCCCCGACGACCGCGGACTCTTCTGCGACGGCTTCGTCAGCCTGGGCCATTCGCGTCTGAGCATCATCGATCTGGAAAACGGCCGCCAGCCGCTGCCCAACGAGGACGGCACTGTCTGGGTGGTGTTCAACGGCGAGATCTACAACTACCGGCCGCTTTCCGGCATGCTCCAGTCTCGCGGACACGAGTTCAAGACCCGCAGCGACACCGAGGTTCTCGTGCACCTCTACGAGGATTTCGGCGAGTCCTTCGTCGAGCACCTCCATGGAATGTTCGCGATTGCCCTGTGGGACATCCGCCAACGGAAACTGGTCCTGGCTCGCGACCGTCTGGGCATCAAGCCGCTCTACTGGTATACCGACGGCGAGCGAGTCGCATTCGGATCGGAACTCAAGGCGGTGCTGGCTGACGGCGACGTGCCGCGAGACATTGACCCCGCCGCGATGATCGATTTCCTGGCGCTCGGTCATGTGCCGGCGCCTCGAACGGTCTTCAAGGGCATTCGCAAGTTGGAGCCGGGGCACATGGCGGTGTGCCGCACCTCGGGCGTCGCCTTGCGCCGTTGGTGGGATATCCCCTTCGGCGAGGAACCTCCGGAGCCAGCCACGGCCGAAGAGAGCCGGCGGTGGACCGATCAGTTCGCGGATCTGCTGGAGGACGCGGTCCGAATGCGCCTCGTCGCCGATGTGTCGGTCGGTGCATTCCTGAGCGGGGGCGTCGACTCGGCATCGGTGACTGCGGCCATGTGCCGCCAAGCCGGCGGCACGGTCCTGACGCACACGGTCGGATTCGACGAAGGCGACCATGACGAGCGGGCATGCGCCTGCCAGGTGGCGCAAGCGTTGGGCACCGATCACCGCGAGGTCATGGTGCGACCCGACGGGGTGTGGGCCGCCGAGACGCTGGTCCGCCATTTTGACGAACCGTTCGCCGACCCTTCGGCGGTAGCGACGCTCTACCTCTCGAGGATCGCCCGGGAACGAGTCAAAGTTGCCCTGGCCGGGGACGGCGGGGACGAACTGCTGGCCGGCTACCGGCGTTATCGCTTCGACATGGCCGAGTCCGCTTTGCGGGCTCGGACTCCGGCGTGGCTACGACGTTCAGCCGCGAGATATGCGGGATGGCTGTATCCCCAGGCCGACTGGCTGCCCCGCCCCTTGCGGGCCAGACGGACCTTGCAGAACCTCGCGGGCGATGACGCCACCGCCCACTTGCGAAGCGTGGCCCTGATGGGCGGCATCCTGCCGGAGCTGGTGCTCCGGCCGGAAGTCCGCAGTCTGGCAAACGACCACGATCCCTTTCTTCGGGGACGAGAGCTGTTTCACCGGTGTCCGGCGAAACGGCTGCTCAACCGTTTCCTCTACGTCGATCTGAAGACCTTCATGGCAGACGAGATTCTGACCAAGGTTGACCGGACGAGCATGGCCGTCGGACTCGAGGTCCGCGCTCCGCTGCTCGACTACCGGCTGGTGGAACTGGCGGCGAGACTGCCGATCAGCCTGAAGCTGGCTGGCGGTCGCGGGAAGGTGATTCTCCGCGACACCTGTTCCCGCTGGCTGGGCAACGCTGTTGCCGACCGGCCCAAGCACGGTTTCGACGTCCCGACGGACAAGTGGTTCCGAGGCCCGTTGCGCGCCATGGCCCACGACTTGCTCACTGGGTCTGACAGCCGCTCTCGCGAGTGGCTCGAGGCCAAGGCCGTCAACCGCCTGCTCCGCAACCACGATCGTGGCATCCGAGCGAACGGAAGAGCCTTGTGGACCGTTCTCAACCTGGAGCTGTGGGCCAGAGCGTACGCTTGAGAGGAGGCGAAAGTAGAGAGCTGAGCAGGGCCATTCCAGATCCTTGAACCACCGAATAGACATCTGGCGGCTCTGTTTCGTAGTTCTGCGAATCGATGGTTCCCATGCGCTTCTTGACGACGACAATGTGCTATCCGACACCGGCCGACCCCGACCAGGGCATCTTCGTCCAGCGACGAGCGCTGGCCCTGGCCCGATGTGCGGGAGTCGATGTGCGGGTTGTCGCGCCTCAACTGTGGTGCCCCGGCCTGCGAGCCAGCCGCTCGTTCCCCGACCAGGCAGGTCCGCTGCCGGTGGCATACCCTCGGATGATCAGCGTACCGGGGCTCAGTTGGGTCTGCGATGGTCTGGCCTACGCACGAGCCTTGGAGCGAGCCATCGTCGTCGAGCGGCAGCGAAGCGGGCACGACTTCGATCTGATCGACGCCCACTTCGAGTATCCCGACGGTGTGGGTGCCTGGCTCGCCGGCCGACGCTTGGGACTCCCTGTCGCGGTCACCGTCAGAGGCAAAATCGTCTCCTTGTCACGCAGGGCGATCCGGCGAATGCAGATCGGGGCCATGCTCCGGGGTGTTGACGCGCTCATCGCGGTCAGCGCGAGCCTGGCCGCCTGGATACACAAGATCGGCGGATCGGATCTCTCGGTGAATATCATCCCCAACGGGATCGACGAGGCGATCTTTCATCCCATGAACCAAGCGGACGCCAAGTCAAGGCTGGGATGGGACGCAAGGGTACGATACGTACTGGCCGTCGGCCATCTGCAGCGTGTGAAAGGCTTCGATCTGCTCGTCGAAGTCCTGCCCGGCGTGCGGAGGGCCATGGGAGACGTTCGACTTGTCCTGGCGGGCAGCCGTCGCGGCGAACCGCGATTCCGAGCCCGGCTGGAAAGAGCCATCACCCGCATCAACGCGTCCCAGGGTGGCGCCCCCTCCATTCAGTTTACCGGCCCGGTGTCCGGCACGCAGTTGAACCTGATGTACAACGCGGCCGACCTGTTCGTTACTGCCTCGCGGAGCGAAGGCTGGAGCAACGCGATCAGCGAGGCCCTGGCCGCCGGTACGCCGGTCGTTGCGACTGATGTTGGCGGCAATCGCGAGCAGATCTGCTCAGAAGAGATGGGAACTCTGGTATCGGGCGGCGATCTGAACGCGCTCCGGAAGGCGATGGTCAACGCCCTGTCCAAGGAGTGGAACCGGGCGGTCATCGCGGCCCATGGCAGGCGCCGGACCCATGATCGCGTCGCCGAGGAAGTTCTGGCGGTATTCAAGCGGATCCTCGCGAGCCCTTCGTCATCCACGGCCGCTGCCGGCCGGGACGTGGAGACAGCTCCTCCGCCTGGCCGCGGGGCATCCACCGTGGAGGTGCCCGCATGAACCCATGGCTGGCAGGCCACCTCTTCTGGCCGCTTACCGAGCGGTTGGTCGGGCGAGACACGATGCGACGCTTCGACGATCTGTGCCGGAGCGAAGGATGGTCAACCGAGCGGCGCCGCGATCTGCAGGCTCGGAAGCTGCGGCGAATCCTCCGCTCAGCAGCCCAGCACTGCCCGTTCTACGCCCGACGGTTCCGCGACGCCGGCCTGAATCCGGCTGACCCCCACCTCGGACCCGACGACCTTCGCTGCCTGCCCGTGCTGACCCGAGCGGAAATCCGGGAGCACCTTGAGGAAATGACCTGGTCAGGTTGTCCAGGCAGACCGCTGCTCTACCACACCGGAGGATCGAGCGGAGAACCACTCCAATTCCACGCCGACCGCTTCCGCAACGCCGCCGACGCCGCCGCCCGGCTCCGAGCTCGATCCTGGTGGGGAGTCGCACCGGGCGACCGCGAAATCCTCCTCTGGGGAGCTCCCACCGAGCTGAAAACCAATGACCGGGTCCGCCGTGGCCGCGATGCCCTGCTCAATCAATCCATCCTCAATGCGTTTGACATGACGGCCGAGACGATGAGCGCCTATCTCACGACCATTCGTGACCGCCGGCCGGTCTGCATCTACGGCTACGCAAGCAGTCTCGCTCTGCTCGCCCGGCACGCTCAGAGAAGCGGCCAACCGCTGATCTCGTCAGGGCTCGCCAGACCTCGAGCCATCTTCGCGACCGGCGAAGTGCTGCTCGACCAGGATCGGCAAGCCATCGAATCGGTCTTCGGCGCCCCCGTGGCCGTCGAATACGGCAGCCGGGACGGCGGCTTCACCGCGATGAGTTGCCGGGCCGGCCATCTGCACGCCGCCGACGAGAACCTGATCGTGGAACTGCTCGACGACCATGGGCAGCCGGTCGCCGCCGGAGAGGCAGGCAGAATCACCCTCACCCACCTCGAAGCCCTGGCCATGCCGCTGATTCGTTACGCGATCGGTGATCTGGCCCGCCGACCGCCGAAAACCGCCCTGCCCTGCCGGTGCGGGCGGAACCTCACCTCTCTGGCGGAAATCCGCGGCCGGCTCACGGACCAGATCGTCTGCCGCGAACACGGGCAAATCAAGCACATGCACGCCTTGTCTCTGATCTATGTGCTTCGCGAGGTCGAGGGACTCGCTCAGTTCCGCGTGCTCCAGCCATCGATCGACCGACTCGAGATCGAGGTCGTGGCCGACCATCGGTTCACGTCCCTGGTGGAGCGGAACGTTGAACAGGGCCTCCGCCGTCGGATGGGCGAAGGCGTTACCATCATCATTCAACGCCGAGATCGGATCCCGCCCAATGCCTCCGGCAAACACGCCTGTGTCATCTCGCACGTGCAATAAGCCGGGCTCGCTCCTGTCCCTCATTCCGTGGTACAATCGCGGTCGCCATGAACAGACTCCTCTCGCCGACAGCGGGCCCGTTGATCCTCTTGCTCTTTCTGGCCTTCCTGCCCGGTTGCCAGACGAACCCGCCGCGGAAGTCCCCCGCACCCGACTGGTTTGACGTCACCCTATCGGACGACTTCGAGTTCGACGCGCCCAGTTCGGCCTGGAGATTCCGCACACCATCGCTGTGGAGAATCGCCTACGAAGGGGAACGCCGTTTTCTACAGATGGCAATTCCGCCGGAAGGAGTTCGGCCGGTAGCTGCGATCCGCCCCTGGGAATATGCGGTCTACGGCAGGTATGAGTTTCGCTCGTTTAGTCTCTCCTGCCGGGTGCGAATCGACCGTGAGGTCACCGCCGAAGGCCGCGACGTCTGCGTCCTTTTTGGCCGCCAGGACCCCGGCCACTACTACTACCTGGACTTGTCGGCAGATTCCGGCGATTTTCGTAACACTCTGGTGCGGGTGGACGGCCCAACCCGGAAAGCGCTGCTTTCGACCACTCCGGCCCGTCCGCCGACGATCACCGACCGCGCCTGGCACCGCGTCGACATTCTTCGCGATGTGGACTCGGGCACAATCAAGGTCTATGTGGACGCCGACCCTAACTCTGCCCCCCTGAAACCGGCCTTGGAGGGCCAGGACCGCAGCTACCCCTGGGGGACGATCGCCCTGGGCTCCTTCGGGCACCACGCCAGCTTCGCCCGTCTGGCAATCGAAGGTCAGGCCCGCGAGCCGCGAGCCCCGGGCGTTTCCGTCCCCTGAAGTTGCCAGCCGGGCATTCGGGCGCCATAATAAGCTGCCGGAACTCCCGTTCACCTCGGTTCCACGACGCGCTGCGCTGACGACATGTGGAAAGGTGGTGCAGGGCATGACCAGAGTACTGATCGTCGATGACGAGGAGATGTACCGCAAGTACCTATCCCAGATCCTCGAGATCGAGGGTTGTACGGTCAAGACGGCCGCGACCGGCTCGGCCGCTCGCGAGATCGCCCGAGATTTTGCACCCGACGTCCTGATCATTGACTGGCTTCTGGCCGAGGATCGCCGGGGAACCGAGATCGCTCAGGAGCTTCAGAGCATGCATCCCGGCATGCGCACGATCATGATCACCGGCTACAGCGCGGACGAGATCAGCAAGTCCGGCATCACCTCGCCGGTTTTCAGGCTGGTGGAGAAGCCCTTCCGGCTGGAGACGATCGTTTCCGCGGTCAATGATGCCCTGGCCGCCTGTTGAATTTCCCGCCCCATAGGTTACGCTTCCGGCATTGGCCCGGGCACGCCGCCCGGGGTGTCATCTCGACCGAAAGAAGGGCCATGACGGTGAAGCACATTCAGACCCCAGGACGTTCCACGGCCATCACCGGCCTGGATGCGATCTTCCAACCACAATCCATCGCCGTGCTCGGCGTCACCAACACGCCGGGCACAGTCCCCCACGACATCTTCGTGAACCTCCTGTCCGCGAAGTTCCAGGGAGTGGTATACCCGGTCGCGCCGCGCAAGAGACATATTGCGGGGGTTCGAGCTTACGACTACGTCCTCGACATCCCCGACCCGGTCGACCTGGCCATCCTGGTCTTTCCCGGGGCAGTCTGCGAACAAGCTCTGAAACAGTGCATCGAGAAAGGCATCAAGGCGGCGATCATCATCTCCGCCGGTTTTCGAGAGATCGGCCCGACCGGCCTGGAGCGTGAGAAGCGAGTCCGGGCCATCGCCTCCGAGGCGGGGATGCGACTCATCGGCCCCAACTGCCTGGGCGTCATCAACACCGAGCCCCACGTCCTGCTGAACGCCAGCTTCGCTCGGGCGATGCCCGCGGCCGGCAACATCGGCTTTCTCTCTCAGAGCGGGGCCCTGTGCACCGCGGTGCTGGACTACGCTCAGGGCAAGGGCATCGGCTTCTCGAAATTCGTCAGCCTGGGCAACAAGGCCGATGTCGACGAGGTGGACATGCTGGCGTACCTGGCCGCCGATCCGCAGACCTCAGTGATCCTCATGTACCTCGAATCGATGAGCCGGGGTAAGGAACTCATCGAGGTCGCCCGCCGAGTCTCCAGTGAAGGCGATCAGCCCAAGCCAATTCTGGCCATCAAGGGGGGGCGCACGGCGGCCGGAGCCGCCGCCGCCCAGTCGCACACCGGGGCTTTGGCCGCCTCCGACGTGGTCTGCAGCGCGGTCTTCGAGCAGGCCGGCATCATCCGCTCCAGCTCGCTCGAAGAGCTTTTCAACAGCGCCCAGCTCCTGGCCTATCAACCCCTGCCTCGCGGTAAGCGCCTGGCCATCGTGACCAACGCCGGCGGCCCAGGCGTCATGGCCACCGACGCGGCCATCGAACAGGGCCTCGAAATGGCCCGCTTCTCGCCCGAAACCGCCGTCAGGCTGAAGAAGGCCCTTCCCGCCGCGGCCAACATGAAGAACCCGATCGATGTCATCGGCGACGCCCGCGACGATCGCTACGTCGCGGCCATGGAAGCCGTCTTCACCGACGAAGGCGTCGACCAGGTGCTGGTGATTCTCACCCCGCAGTCCATGACCAACATTACCGCGATCGCCAAGGCGGTCTGCGAAGTGCACGATCGATTCCGTTCCAGCGGCAAGACGCTGGCCTGCTCGTTCATGGGTGCCAAGGACGTCGCCCAGGGTATCCACATCCTCCAGCAGCACCTCATCCCGCACTACATCCTTCCCGAGTGGGCGACCGATGCGATGATCAAGGCTGTTCACTTCCGCCAGTGGCTCAATCGAGATCGTACCGGCTTCAAGGAATACAGGATGGACATGGCCACGGCCGATGCCGTCATCACCAAGGCCCCGGACGGCTATCTGACCGAGGCGGATGCGCTGAAGGTCCTCAAAGCCTATGGCTTCCCGCTGGTCGACTACAAGCTGACCCAGACCGCGGACGAGGCCGTGGCCGTGGCCGAGAAGATCGGCTACCCAGTCGTGCTCCGGGTCGTATCCCCCAAGATTGTCCACAAGTTCGAGATGAAGGGTGTCGTTCTCGATCTCCAGGATGCCAAGCAGGTCCGCGAGGCTTACATCCGGATGCGGGAGCACCTGCTCAAGCACGTGTCCGCCGAGGACATCCAGGGCATTCTGGTTCGGCAGATGATACCAGCCGGCAAGGAGGTGATTCTCGGCATTAGCCGCGATCCGGTCTTCGGGCACGTCATCATGTTCGGCCTCGGTGGGATCTACGTCGAGGCCTTCAAAGACGTCACTTTCCGCGTGGTGCCTATCCGTGAGGCCACGGCCAGAAGCATGGTCAACGGCCTGCGGGCGTCGGGTGTGCTCCGGGGGCTGCGAGGCGAGAAGCCCAGCGATGTGGGGGCCATTGAGGACGCCCTCAAGCGGCTCTCGCAACTGGCCCAGGACTTCCCGCGCATTGCCGAGCTGGACATCAACCCGCTGATCGTCCACCCGGCCGGCCAAGGCTGCCACGTGGCGGATGTACGCATCAGGCTGCAATCGTAGTCAACCCCTTGGGAGAGCAACGCATGTCACAGAAAGAGATTCTGGATCGCATCAAGGCCGTGACCGCACGGGTCCTGGGAGTCGATGCCGGAACGATCAACGAGAGCTCGAACTTCATCTTCGATCTGGGGGCCGAGTCCTCCCAGAGCATCGAACTCGTCGCCGCCTTCGAGGAGGAGTTCGGCATCGAGATGGAGGAGGACGCCGCCCTGGCCGTCCAGACGGTCGGGGATGCGGCCACGTTCATCGCCAAGTATCTGTGACTGTACCTCGGCCGGGGCTTTCGCTACACTTCGTGGCCGATCGCATCGGGCACCTGCGCTGAAGTGGCGTCGCGGCTGCCCGGCAATGCAGACCGGCACGACCGAAGCGGCCGCGAGGTGCACCATGCTTGAGGAAGTCCGTTACTACCGTTTGCTTCCCTGGCAGGTCGTCGCTGCCCGTGAGGCGTGCCCGGTCGCCTACGTCCCCCTGGGCACGACCGAGTGGCACGGCCCGCACATGCCGCTGGGCGCGGACACGGTGATGGCCGAGTGCCTGGCGGCGCGATGTGCCCGCGAAGGCGGCGGGTTGGTCCTGCCTTCGCTGGCCTGGGGCGAGAGCCGACTCGAAGGGCTCATGGACGCCCACGCCCCCGACTACACGGCAATCCACGCGGAAATGAAGCTCCCCTCGGCCGGATTCACCGCCGCTGCGTTCCGCTATGGCCTGCAGGAACAGTACGAGAACTACCAGCGGCTCCTCCTGCACATGCTGTGCGAGATCCAGAGCCTGGGCTTCAACGTGGTGGTGCTCGTCGCCGGCCACTACCCGCTGATCGATCACGCCCGGGCGGCCCTCGGCATCTTCCACCAGATGCGGTTCAACGGGATCCGAGCTCGCATGATCGGCTGGACCTTCACCGGCCCGGAACTGATCCCCGAGGAAATCCCCCACGGCGGCGACCACGCCGGTTTCTGGGAAACCAGTATGATGCTGGGTATTTGCCCGGAAGTCGTGGACATGAGTCGACTCCCGCCCGGCAAAGAGAAGCCCACCGGCACACTGACCACCCGCCCGATCCAGGAAGCCGACGCCCAGTTCGGCAAGAGAGCGGTGGATCTGATCGTCCAACGAGCCATCGCCGCTATTCGTGACCGGCTCGACAACCCCAAGGCATACTACGCACACGGCCTGCGGGTTTGAGGCTGGCATCGCTCGCCGGACGGTGGCAGTCGCGAAGCCGAGGATTCCTCCCCACCATCCCGCGCCGGCACCCTGCTGGACGTGGCTGGCACGAAACCTGCCCCCTGCGTCAACCCGCGCAGCCCGGCGGCGGCGCCCGATCCGGACCGCTGTAACACCGCTGCAGCAGGCCGAAATCGCTCTGATCGACGTCCGCATCCCGATCGAAATCACACCTCATACAGGTCCCGTCACGGGCCGCCGGACACCATCGGCAGAATGCGGAATCGACTCGCGCGGCCCATGGCTTGTGTCGGCCGAACCTGCTATCATCCTCCGCTTTCCAGGAACCGGGTGAGTGCCGATTCTCGCAGCATCAACGGGAGGTGTGGTTCTGTCGCTGGTCACCGCGCTGTGCTGGGCAATTTCGCCGATGTGCGTCGCCAGCGCCGGGCGGAAGATCGGCTCGTTCCCTGTCCTGCTTCTGCGATCGCTGGCCGCCGCCTTCCTGCTGCTTGGCATGCTGCCGATCTACACCCACTTCGCCGGCCTGCAGTGGGTATGGCCAAGCGGGATGCAGATGGTGTGGCTGGTCCTCTCCTCGATTACCGGCATGGTCATCGGCGATGCCCTGCTCTACGAGGGCCTGGTATTGCTGGGACCCCGCCGATGCACCCAGATTCTGACCCTGGCCCCGGTGGCAGCCGTGCTGCTCGGCTGGTGGCTGCTGGGCGAGCACCTCAACCAGCAGGCACTGGGTGGCATCGTGCTGGTCCTGGCTGCCACGGCGTACGCCACAGCGGCCAAGCCCCCCCAAGGCGACGAATCCCGTGAGCCCGGCCGGTTGTCCGTGACCGGCATTGCCCTGGCTGTCGGTGCAGCCTTCTGCGTGGGAGCCGGGGCGGCCACCGGCCGGCTCGCCTTCAAGGACGGGCCACCCCTGGACGCCGTCGTCGCTACCGTCATCCGCGTAGGCAGTGCCGCGGTCCTGCTCTGGGTGATCCCCCTGGCCCAAGGTACGTCCGGTCAAACGCTCGGGTACCTCCGCGACCGGTTCATCCTCGGCCGGCTGGCGGGTGGCATCGCCACCGGACCCATCTGCGGCATGCTCTGCTACTTGTTCGCCCTCAAGAACCTGGAAGCCGGGCTGGTGAGCACCCTGGTGGCCATGTCGCCGCTCTTCATCCTGCCGATGGTGGCGATCCGCTATCGAATGCGCATCGGGCTTCGCATCACCGCTGCAACCGGCTTGGCCACGGTTGGCGTGGCCCTGATTGCCCTGCGTTGATCTGAGCGCGATCCCGGCTACACTACAGCCACCGGCTACGCACCGTCTCCATGCTTGCCGCAACTGAAAGGACGCCATCATGTCCGATCGCCTTTCTCGATGCCTGATACTGGCTTTCGGCCTGGCATACCTCATCATCCTGACCTGCCCCGGGGCAAGCCGCGCGGAGGCCCCCTTGGCCGCCATCGACTTGGCGGGCACATGGTCCTTTCAACTCGATCCCAGAGACATCGGCGTCGGCGAGCGGTGGTTCGCCCGCAGTTTGCCCGACAGCATCAGGCTGCCCAGCAGCACCACCGAAGCCGGATACGGCGACCCCATCACCATCGACACCCGGTGGACCGGCTCGATCATCGACCGTTCCTGGTTCACCGCACCAGAGTACGCGCCATATCGCGAGCCGGGCCAGGTCAGAGTCCCCTTCTGGCTCTCGCCGACCAGGCACTACGTCGGGGCCGCTTGGTATCGGAAAGAGGTGATCATCCCCCCCAACTGGGCGGGGAAACGAATCACCCTATCCCTGGAACGCTGCCACTGGCAGACGCGCGTCTGGATCGACGGCCAGGAAGCCGGCATGGCCGACAGCCTGGCGACGCCTCATGAACACGATCTGAGCACATGGCTCACCCCGGGCAAACACACCCTCGCCCTCCGGGTAGACAACACCGTTCTGATCCAGGTCGGCGAGAATGCCCACAGCGTTTCGGACCACACCCAGTCGAACTGGAATGGCATCGTCGGCGCCATCCGCCTGGTGCCAAGGGCGCCTGTATTCATCGAGGACCTCCAGGTCTACCCGCAAGTCACCACCAAGACCGCCAGGGTCGTCCTCGCCCTGGCCAACACCACGGGCAGACCGACTGAGGGCACCGTGACCCTGACGGCCGCTCTGTCGCATCCCCGCACCCAGCAAGGGGCAAAAGCCAAGGAGGTGCCGTTCAGGGGCGACGGCCAGCGAATCCTCGTGGAAACCGACTACGCCCTGGGCAGGGACGCGCTCCTCTGGGACGAGTTCGCACCCCACGTCTACACCCTCACCGCCCGGGCAACCACGGCGAGCGGCACCGATACCCAGCACGTCGATCTCGGCCTGCGACAGCTCGGTGTCGACGGAACCCAGTTCACCCTCAACGGACGCAAGATCTTCCTCCGCGGCACGCTGGAATGCTGCATCTTCCCCCTGACCGGGTACCCGCCGACCGACGTCGACTCCTGGACGCGGATCCTCAGGATCGCCAAGGACCACGGCCTCAATCACCTGCGCTTTCACTCCTGGTGCCCGCCCGAGGCCGCCTTCGTCGCCGCCGACCGGGTGGGCTTCATGTACCAGATCGAGTGCTGCGTCTGGACCACGGTCGGAGAGAATCCGCAGACCGATGCGTTCATCAGGACGGAAGGCGATCGGATTCTGAAGGCTTACGGCAATCACCCCTCCTTCTGCCTGATGGGTCACGGCAATGAGCCGTCGGGGAAGAACCAGAGGCAATTCCTGGGAGAGCTCGTCAGCTCCTGGAAGCAGCAGGATCCTCGCCGACTGTACACCACCGCCGCCGGCTGGCCGCTGCTGCCGCAGAGCGACTACCACAGCACGCCCGATCCTCGCGTCTACCGCTGGGGGGAGGGGCTCAACTGCCGCCTCAACGCCAGACCGCCGGAGACCATGACCGACTACCGGGCCTTCGTGGCCAGACATGACCGGCCGGTGATCAGCCATGAGATCGGCCAATGGTGCGTCTATCCGGACTTCAAGGAGACCGCCAGGTACACCGGCGTCCTCAGAGCCCTCAACTTCCAGATCTTCCGCGACTCGCTGGCCGCCAATCACCTGCTCGACCAAGCCGACTCCTTCCTGCTGGCCTCAGGCAAGCTGCAGACGCTCTGCTACAAGGAGGACATCGAGTCCGCGCTGCGAACGCCGGGCTTCGGGGGTTTCCAACTCCTGGATCTCCATGACTTCCCGGGCCAAGGCACCGCCCTGGTCGGCGTTCTCAACCCGTTCTGGGAATCCAAGGGCTACGTCACGCCGGAACAGTACCGCCGCTTCTGCTGCGAAACCGTGCCGCTAGCCCGCATGGCCAAACGCATCTGGACCGCGGATGAGACCTTCACCGCCGCCCTGGAGATCGCCCATTTCGGCCCCGCACCAATTGAAAACGCCCGCCCCGCCTGGACGATCACGGACGCGGCGGGCAAACAGCTGGGTGGGAACGCCCTGCCTGCCCGGACCATCCCGGTCGGCAACGGCACTGTCCTTGGCGAAGTCGCTCTGCCGCTGGCGGCCGTCGCCAAGGCGACCAAGTGCGTGCTGACCGTCTCGCTTCCCGGCACCACCTACGCAAACGACTGGGATATCTGGGTCTACCCCCCCATCGTGAATGCCGCCGCCCCCGACGGCGTTCTCGTGGTCGACGATTTGAACGCCAACGCCCTGGCTGCACTGAAAACCGGCGGCAGGGTCTTGCTGTTGCCCGCTCCAGGAACGGTCAGCGGCGACAGGCACGGCGTCGTTCCACCCGGCTTCACCAGTATCTTCTGGAATACCGCCTGGACCCGCCGTCAGCCCCCGCATACCCTGGGCATCCTCTGCAAACCCGATAGTCCCGCTCTGGCAGCCTTTCCGACCGAGTATCACAGCAACTGGCAGTGGTGGGACATGGTCACACACTCCCAAATCATGGTACTGAACGGTCTGCCGGATGAACTGCGGCCAACCGTACAGGTCATCGATGACTGGGTCACCAACCGCCGACTGGGACTCGTCTTTGAAGCCAAGGTCGAAGGCGGCAGACTGCTGGTCTGCGGAATCGATTTGACCAAGGATCTGGACCGCCGGCCGGTCGCCCGCCAGATGCGGCACAGCCTGCTGACGTATATGGCCAGCGACCGCTTCGCTCCCCAAGTCTCGGTCGAGGCCGCGGCGATCCAGAGACTGATCGATCGCGTGGCCATCGAGGTGATCAAGGTGGATTGTCACGAGCCCGGCTACGAGGGCGCCAAGGCTGTCGACGGCGACCCGGATACGATCTGGCACACCGCCTGGAGCGGCGACGCGCCCGGCTATCCCCACGAAATCCAGCTCAAGCTTGCTCGCGAGTTGACCGTCAGGGGCCTGCGCTGCCTGCCCCGCCAGGACATGAACCACGGCTGGATCACTGACTTCGAGGTCTTCGCGAGCAGCGATCCAGGCCATTGGGGCCAACCCGTCGCCAAGGGTGTGTTTGGCAGAGGCAGCCAAGAGAAGCAGATTCTCTTCGCCCGGCCCGTCAAGGCACGCTTCCTGCGCCTGGTAGCGCTGACCGGCATCGACAACCAGACCTATGCCTCGGTTGCCGAACTCGGCGTGATCGGGGAATGAACGCCTGCGCCTCGCCACCAAGCCCGATCACGTTCCCCCGGATGTCGAGCCCTGTTTCACAGCCAGCTGCCTCTTCATCGACGAGCGACAATAAGCCTCAACCTGCATGCTGGGCCAGCCAGGCACGGGCGAAACACCAGTCGTGCCCCACGGAGGCCCGGGACGCGCCGAGCAGCGCGGCAATCTGATCCGTGGTCAGCCTACCCACTAATCGCAGACGAGCGATGCAGGCCTTCCGAGGATCGAGTCGCTCCAGTTCGTTGAGCGCGTTCCGGAGCGGATCGGTCGCTCCTGAAGCCGGGTTGGTCACCTGTGACGGGACCATCGAGGGCTCCTGTCGATCTGTCGTCTCGGCACGCGGCACCCGCCGTTTGACCTGTCAGTACTCAACGCGTAAAAAGCCCGGGAACTCCCTCAGGGAGCAGTTTCTTGATGGGCAGGCGTCGCTCATGAGTGATGACTCCGAGTCAGTCAGAGGGTTGCTGGCCGACATCCGTGCCGGCGGAGCGCGGACCATCGAGCAACTCAGCGTCTCGGCCTACGATCGGCTCCGCAACATGGCCGAGCAGCACCTGCGCCGCTGGTTTGGCCCCACCGCCCCGAGCCTCACCTGGCAGCCCACGGAGCTCGTCAACGAGACCCTGCTGCGAATCATCAAGCAGCGGCACCGGTTCGACAGCGACGGCCATTTCTTCGCCATCTTCACCACCATGATGAAACGGGTGCTGCTCGACTACGTCCGAGAGCGTCAAACATTGAAGCGAGGCGGCGGTGGGCTAAGAATCGCGTTTGACCCCGAGCTGCACAGTCCGGCCACCAGGGTCGAGGACGAGGGCCTGGACGTCGAGGCTCTCTTTGCGGCCGTGGATCGTCTGGCCGAACTGGATGGCCGCAAGGCAGAAGTCGCCTGGATGCGGTTGATCTGGGGCATGACCCTTGAGGAGGTGGCCGCAGCCCTGGCGGTGAGCCGAGCGACGATCGAGCGAGATTGGGGCTTTGCCCGGGCTTGGCTGAGGGCGGAGCTCGACTCCGCTCGGGCCTGAACCGGAAGGGGAGGCGAATCACCCATTTTCCATGTTTCTCATCGACCCATCTTGTCACAACATTATTACTTATTTGATTTTATGGACAAAGGAGCACGGATCTAGATTCCGCAAAATAAGGCCACCAGGGCCCTTGACATGGTCGATGCCTCCTTATAGGCTGTGATAAGATTCACAGCGTGATGAATGTCACAGGTGGACGTCGGATTATGAACTTGGTGGATCGCTCCACAGGGGGTTTCGCTACGAGGAAGGTCGTCAAGAGGCTGAGTGTCTATCGCCGCCTGCTGGAACGGATCGGCCAAGCCGGAGCCAAGAACGTGTTCTCCCACGACTTGGCCGCCCAAGCCGGGGTGACCGCCGCCCAGGTCCGGCGTGACCTGATGACCATCGGCTTCTCCGGCAGCCCGTCGCGGGGCTACGACGTCTCGCGATTGGTGGAGAAGATCGGCCACTACTTGGACGCGCCCCAGTGGCAATCGGTTGTGCTGGTTGGTGTCGGACATGTGGGACAGGCGTTGCTGGCCTACTTTAGCGGACGCGGTCCCCATCTGGCGATTACCGGAGCCTTCGACGCCGATCCTGGAAAGGTCAACCGGGTTATTCAGGGATGCCGGTGCTATCCGGTCGATGACATGGAAGATCGTGTGCGCCAGCTGGGGGCCGAAGTAGGCGTTATTGCGGTCCCGGGGGACGCGGCGCAACACGCGGCTCTGCAGTTGGTGCGCGGCGGGGTGCGCGGGATCTTGAATTTCGCCCCAACCCACCTGCGCGTGCCCGAATACGTGTACGTAGAAAACGTGGACATCACCGTGCTGTTGGAAAGGGTGGCTTTCTTCGCACGGCAAGGTTCTTTGGACAAGGAAGTTGTCAGATGATCCAGGCGGACATTGAACCCATTTTGGCCGAGTTCGGCGATGCCGGGCGCGATGCCCTGATCCCGATCCTGCAGGCGGTGCAAGATCGTCACGGGTATCTCTCGCGCGAGACGATGGAACAGATCGGTCGACACTTGACTCTGCCGGTCAGCAAGGTCTACGGCGTGGCGACGTTCTACAACCAGTTCCGGTTCCAGCCGCGCGGCAAGTTCCATATCCAGGTGTGCCGAGGCACGGCCTGTCACGTGAAGGGCTCGGCCAAGGTGCTGGACGCGATCAAGCAGTCCCTCAAGGTGGAACCCGGCCAGACAACGAAGGACGGGATGTTCAGCCTCGAAGTCGTGGCCTGCGTGGGTGCCTGCGGGCTGGCGCCGGTCATTTGCGTCAATGGCGAGTTTCACGCCGGCGTCACGCCGGAGGGTGCGACCAAAATCGTGAGTTCGTATCGCAGAAAGGCGACAGACAATGGCTGAGCCTACGTGTGCGGGTGGATCGTGTGGTTGCCATGCTGGCGCGCAGGAGGCCGGCGGTCAGCCGGGCCTGGCCGCCTTTCTGACCCAGCCCCCTGGCAGTGGCAACGGCAAGAAGAGTGCGTTGTTCAGCGGCGAGCGGCTGGCCCAGCTGCGGCGCGAGGCGATCGCCCGGCCGGTCATGTACATCGGGGCGGGGACCTGCGGCCTGGGCGCCGGCGCCGCCAAGACGCTGGCCGCGGTGAAGCAGTACCTGGCCGATCACAAGCTCGAGGCCGACATCGTCGAGGTGGGATGCATCGGCTACTGCTCCGCCGAACCGCTGCTGGACGTGCAGTTGCCCGGCCGAACGCGGGTGTCCTTCCAGAAGATCAGCGAGGACAAGGTGGTCGGCCTGCTGGATTCGGTGTTCGCCGGCCGCGCGCCCGCAGACCTGTCGCTGGGGCAGTTCCGTTCTGAGCAACAGAAGCCCTGGGCAGACGTACCCTTCATCGACGAGCACCCTTTCTTTGCCCCGCAGATGCGTTGGGTGCTGGCCAACTGCGGCATGATCGATCCCAACTCGATCGATGAGTACCTCGCCCGCGGCGGCTACCGGGCGTTCGCCCAGGTCGTCGGCACGATGACCCGCGAAGAGGTGTGCGAGGCGGTGGAGAAAAGCGGGCTTCGCGGACGTGGCGGCGGCGGATTCCCCACCGGCACGAAGTGGAAGTTCGCCCTGAAGACCCAGGGCGATCAAAAGTACCTGGTGTGCAACGCGGACGAGGGCGACCCTGGGGCGTTCATGGACCGGGCGGTGATCGAGGGCGATCCGCACCGCGTGCTCGAGGGCATGGCCATCGCCGCCTACGCGATCGGAGCGAACAAGGCGTATGTGTACATCCGGGCCGAGTACCCCCTGGCCATTCAGCGGCTCGTCCAGGCCATCGAGCAGGCCAAGAAGTACGGCCTGCTCGGGGACGACATCCTGGGCAGCGGCTTCAGTCTGAAGGTTATCATCAAGCAGGGTGCCGGGGCATTCGTGTGCGGCGAGGAAACCGCTCTCATTCACAGCATCGAAGGCAAGCGGGGCATGCCACGACCGCGTCCGCCCTTCCCGGCGGTCAAGGGCCTGTTCGGCAAGCCCACGGTGATCAACAACGTCGAGACGCTGGCGAACCTACCCAGCCTGCTGAGCGGCGGATGGGAGAAGTTCGCCGCGGTGGGCACCTCGAAGAGCAAGGGCACGAAAGTCTTCGCCCTGTCGGGCAAGGTCAACCGCACCGGCCTGATCGAAGTGGCGATGGGCACCACCGTCCGCAAGATCGTGTTCGACATTGGTGGCGGCATCCCGAACGGCAAGGCCTACAAGGCAGCCCAGATGGGTGGACCGTCCGGGGGGTGCATTCCCGCCTCACAGGTCGACGTTGAGATCGACTACGAGTCGCTCAAGGCCCTCGGAGCGATGATGGGCTCCGGAGGTCTGGTCATCATGGATGAAGAAACCTGCATGGTCGACATCGCCAAGTTCTTTATGGACTTCATCCAGCGCGAGAGCTGCGGCAAGTGCGTGCCCTGCCGCGAGGGCACCCGCCGGATGCTCGAGATCCTGCAGAGCATCTCGCGCGCCCGCCGCAACGAAACCAAGATCCAGGCCCTCGAACGATTCAAGAGCGTGATGTACCTGACCCGCCTCGCCGAAGTCATCAAGGACACGAGCCTGTGCGGCCTGGGCCAGTCGGCTCCAAACCCGGTGCTGAGCACGCTGAGGTGGTTCCGGGACGAATATGATGCCCACGTCTACGAACGCAATTGCCCGGCCGGAGCCTGCCGCGAGCTCCTGCTCTACCGCATCGACGCCGAGCTGTGCCGGGGTTGCGGGCTGTGCGCCAAGAAGTGCCCGGCCGAGGCCATCATGGGCGCCCCCAAGAGCCCCCACTACATCGTTCCAGACAAGTGTATCGGTTGCGGCACCTGCGAGGATGTCTGCCGTTTCGAGGCCGTCAAGACGGAGTAAGGCGAGGATCATTCGGTGATTACGATCGAAGTCAATAACAAGAAGGTCCAGGCCGAACCTGGTGAAATGCTGCTGGCCACCCTGCGCCGGGCCGGGATCAAGGTGCCGACCCTGTGCCATATTGACGGGTTGCCGCCCAGCGGCGCCTGCCGGATGTGCGACGTGGAGGTCGAAGGCCGGCCCAACCTGCAACCCAGCTGCGCGACCCCGGTGGTCGAAGGAATGAAGGTCCAGACGCACTCGCCCCGGGCGGTTCGAGCCCGGAAGACGATCGTCGAGCTGCTTCTGGCCAACCATCCCGACGACTGCCTCTACTGTGTGCGAAACAACAACTGCCAGCTCCAGGACCTGGCCGCCGAACTGGGCGTCCGAGACCGGCGCTACCAGGGCCAGCGGGGCCAGGCCAACGTCGACCTGTCCAGCCCCTCCATTGTCCGCGATCCGGAGAAGTGCATCCTGTGCGGCAAGTGCGTGCGGGTCTGCGAAGAGGTCCAGGCCGTCTCGGCCATCGACTTCGTCGGGCGGGGCAGCAAGACCCGGGTCGGCACGGCGTTCGAGCAAGGGCTCAATATCTCGAGCTGCATCAACTGCGGGCAATGCATCATGATCTGCCCGACCGGCGCGCTCCGCGAGCAGAGCAGCATCAAGGAGGTCACCGAGGCCCTCAAGGACCCGAACATGTTCGTCGTCGTCCAGCATGCTCCGTCGGTCTCGGTCTCGCTGGCCGAGGAGTTCGGCGTGAAGCCCGGCACGGACATTTGCGGAGCGATGGTCACCGCTCTCCGGCAGCTCGGCTTCAAACGGGTGTTCGACACCTCGTTCAGCGCCGACCTGACCATCATGGAGGAGGCCTCTGAGCTGGTGCATCGGGTGAAGAACGGGGGCAAGCTTCCCATGCTGACCAGCTGCTCACCCGGCTGGATCAAATTCGTCGAGCAGACCTACCCGGACTTACTCGAGAACGTCTCGACCTGCAAGAGTCCGCAGCAGATGATGGGTGCGGTCATCAAATCCTTCTTCGCCCAGCGGGAAGGGATCGATCCGAAGAAGATCTTCAGCGTCTCGATCATGCCGTGCACGGCCAAGAAGTTCGAGGCCCGGCGTCCCGAGATGGGCCGGGATGAGATCGCGGACGTCGACGCGGTTCTCACCACCCGCGAACTGGCCCGCATGATCCGCATGCGCGGCATCGACCTCGAGTCCTTGGCACCTGAGCCGGCGGATACGCCGTTCGGCGAGCGGAGCACGGCCGGCAAGCTCTTTGGAGCGACCGGCGGCGTGATGGAGGCGGCCATCCGTACGGCGTACCATCTCATCACCGGCAAGGAAATGGCTGATCTGAAGGTCCAGGCGGTGCGCGGCTTGAAGGGCACCAAGGAGGCCCGTGTCAATGTCGATGGCATGGACATCGGCGTCGCGGTGGTCAGCGGCCTGGGCAACGCGGCTCGGCTGCTGAACGAAATCCGCGACGGCCGTCGTGATCTGCACTTCATCGAGGTCATGACCTGCCCCGGCGGCTGCATCGCGGGCGGCGGCCAGCCGACCAGCACCGACACCGACGCGGTTCGAGCCCGGATGCAGGCACTGTACAATATCGATCGAAACGAGCCGATCAGGACTTCGCACGCCAACGAGTCCATCAAACGGCTCTACAAGGAGTATCTGGGCGCGCCGCTGGGTGAAAAAAGCCATCACCTGCTGCACACCCACTATCACAAACGCGAGGTGGTAGCCTGAGGACAACGGGTTGCGGCACACGGATGACATTCCGCTCGTCACCACCATTCGGGAGCACTGTCGCGTCTGCTACACGTGCGTGCGCGAATGTCCCGCCAAGGCCATTCGAATCAGCGAGGGCCAGGCGGAAGTGCTCCACGAACGGTGTATCGGGTGCGGCAACTGTGTACGGGTGTGCAGCCAGAATGCCAAGCAGGTGCAGACCAGCATCCCGGCCGTCGACGTTCTGCTGGCGAGCGGGGCGAAGGTGGCCGCCTGCCTGGCTCCGAGCTTCCCCGCGGAGTTCGACGACATCGAATACCGCCGGCTGGTCGGCATGCTCCGGTCGCTTGGCTTCCAACTGGTCGTAGAGACGGCCTTCGGCGCAGACCTGGTGGCCGATCGCTACCGGCGGCTCTTTGAGGAAGACCACAGCCGGCGGTACATTGCCACGAGTTGCCCGGCGATCGTGGGCTACGTGGAGCGCTACCATCCCAACCTGGTGGGATCATTGGCCCCGATCGTCTCGCCGATGATCGCCACCGCCCGGGCGCTCCGGCACCTGCACGGGTCCGAGCTGAAGGTGGTGTTTATCGGGCCGTGCATCGCCAAGAAGGGCGAGGCCGGGACGCAGGAGGTCGAGGGCGAGGTCGATGCCGTCCTGACCTTCGTGGAACTGCGGGCGATGCTCCGCCTGCACGGGGTCAGCCCGCTGTCGGTGAACGGATCGGAGTTTGATCCGCCTCACGCGGGGACCGGAGCCCTGTTCGCGATCAGCCGGGGCATGCTCCAGGCCGCCGGCATGAGCGAGGATCTGGCCGTCGGAGAAGTGGTTTCGGCGGACGGCCGGGACGGCTTTGTGGACGCGATCAAGGAGTTCGAGGCGGGGGATCTGGACGCCCGGCTGCTCGAGGTACTGTGCTGCAAGGGCTGCATCATGGGCGCCGGGATGAGCAGCCAGTTACCGCTGTTCAATCGTCGGTCGTGCGTGAGCCACTACGTGCGGCACCGATTGAAGACGCTCGATCCGGGGGCGGCGAAGGCCGAGCTGGCCCGGTTCGCCAACCTGGACTTGAGCCGCGTCTACCAGCTGAACGACCAGCGGGTGGCGTCACCCTCGCTGGTGGAGCTCCAGGCGATCCTGGAGCGGATCGGCAAGCGCCGCCCGGAAGACGAACTGAACTGCGGGGCCTGCGGGTATGAAACCTGTCGCGAGCACGCGGTGGCGATCCACAAGGGCCTCGCCGAAAGCGAGATGTGTCTGCCCTACACCATCGACCGCCTGCGGAGAGTGGTGGACAAGCTGGCCATCTCGCACCAGGAGCTGGCCAGCGCTCGCGAAGCCCTCACCCACTCGGAGAAACTGGCGAGCATGGGGCAGCTGGCCGCGGGCATCGCCCACGAGCTCAATAACCCCCTGGGTGTGGTGATCATGTTCGCCCACCTGCTTCTGGAAGAGATCGGCAAGGACGGCAAGAGCCGCGAAGACCTGCAGACGATCGTGGAAAACGCCGACCGCTGCAAGAAGATCGTCTCCGGCCTACTGCACTTCGCCCGCCAGAACAAGGTGACGCTTGCTCCGACCGACCTTCATGAACTGGTCGATCGGGTGGTTCGAACGCTGGTGGTACCGGAGAACGTCACCCTGCGGGTCGAACACGAGCACGAGGAAGAAAACGCCGACGTGGATCGGGACCAGATCGCCCAGATCCTGACCAATCTGGTCAGCAATGCCCAGGCGGCCATGCCCGAGGGGGGTACACTCACCATCCAGACCGGCGGCGACGAGAAAAACATCCAGCTCAAGGTGGCCGACGCCGGCGTCGGCATCAGCCCGGAGAACCGAGCCAAGATCTTCGACCCGTTCTTCACCACGAAGGGCGTGGGCAAGGGCACCGGACTGGGTCTGGCGGTAACCTACGGCATCGTGAAGATGCACCGCGGCCAGATCAGCCTGGAATCGAACGATCAGCCGGCCAAAGGGCCGACGGGGACGACTTTCACCGTGGTGCTGCCTCGACAGGCGGCCAGAGGCTAGAGTGACGGCACCGGATCCCCGCGAACCGGTGCCCGAGGAATGCGACGATGGCAACGAAGATTCTTGTGGTGGATGATGACATCGATTACCTCGCCCAGACCCAGGCCCAGCTCGAGGCCGCCGGGTTCGAGGTGACGACCGCCGAGACGGTCGACGCCGCTCGCGAGCTGATCGGCAAGCGGAAACCGGATCTGGCGGTCGTCGATCTGATGATGGAGAACTTCGACGACGGCTTCCGGCTCTGCCATGCCATCAAGAAAGCGGACGCGTCCATTCCGGTCATCCTGGTGACCGCGGTGGCCAGCGAGACCGGCATCGATTTCGACGCCTCGACCCAGGAAGAGCGATCCTGGATCAAGGCCGACGCGGTGCTGGACAAACCCATCCGCTTCGAGCAGCTGCAACGCGAAATTGATCGACTACTCCACAAGTGAGCCGGCCATGGAAAACCTGAAACTCCTGGTAACGGATGACGAGCGCGAGATGCGCCGAGCGGTTGAACGCGCCTTGTCCGCGTACAGGGTGCGGCTTCCCGAGGTCGATGGTGAGGTCGGCTTCGTCGTGCAACAGGCCGCCAGCGGCGAGGAGGCCCTGGAGAAGATCACCCAGAGCCCCCCGGACATCCTGCTCCTGGATTTCAAGATGGGCGGCATGACCGGACTCGACGTGCTGGACGCACTCGCCCACCAGGAGCGCGACATGCTCACCGTCATGGTCACTGCCTACGCTTCCCTCGAGACCGCGGTGACCGCAACCAAGCGCGGGGCGTTCGATTTCATCGCCAAGCCGTTCACTCCGACCGAGTTGAAGGATACGATTCGCAAGGTCGCCAGCCACCTGATGGCCCAGCGGCAGGCCCGAACCCTCGCCCGCGAGAAACGCCAGGTCCGCTTCCAGTTCATCTCCGTGCTGGCCCACGAGCTGAAGGCACCCCTGGGGGCAATCGAGGGCTACCTGAAAATCCTGGGAGACCCGAAGTTCCGAAGCGACCCGGGCGCGATCGATCGAATGATCCAGCGGTGCTTGGTGCGCTCCGAGGCAATGAAGAAACTGATCTACGACCTGCTCGACCTGACCCGAATCGAGTCCGGCCAGAAGAGGCGCGAACTGGTCGAGGTCGATCTGGCCCAGGTGGCTCGCACCTCGATCGAGACACTCCGCCCGGACGCCGCGGCCCGGGGGATCACCATCGAACTGCATGTCGAAGGGACGCAGATCATGTCCGCCGACCGCGGCGAGATCGAGATTATTCTCAACAACCTGGTCTCCAACGCGGTGAAGTACAACCGGGACGGCGGACGAGTGGACGTTACCCTTGCCCAGGAGGGCGACTTCGAGATCCTCACCGTATCCGATACGGGCATCGGCATGACCGAGGAGGAGGCGGGCAAGCTCTTCAACGACTTCGTCCGCATCAAGAACCGCAAGACCAAGAACGTTCTCGGCAGCGGCCTGGGGCTGTCGATCGTGAAGAAGCTAGCGATGCTGTACGGGGGTGCGGCCACGGTGGCCAGTACCCCCGACGTCGGCAGCACTTTCACCATCCGGCTCAGCCGGCAGTCCGCGATACCAACCGATGGCAATCACACGACAACACATCCTGCGGTGGCTGCGGGAGGATGACCTCCGGCGGCTCGCCCAACTGTGGCAACAGGCCGACCAGGTACGCCGCGACAACGTCGGGGATCAGGTCCACCTCCGTGGGCTGGTCGAGTTCTCGAACCACTGCGTTCGTTCCTGCGGCTATTGCGGCCTGCGTCTGGGAAACGAAGTCATCGCCCGGTATCGCATGACTGCGGACGGCATCCTCGCCAGCGCCCATCAGGCCGTTCGCTTCGGTTACGGGACGCTGGTCCTGCAATCCGGGGAGGACGAAGAGACCTCCACCCGGTGGATGGCCTCGGTCGTCCACCGCATCAAGCGTGAGACCCCCCTGGCAGTGACACTCAGCCTCGGCGAACGAAGCAGAGACGATCTGGCCTGCTGGCGAGAGGCGGGGGCCGACCGCTATCTGCTGCGTTTCGAGACCTCCAACCAGGAACTGTTCGACAAGATCCACCCCTCGCTGCCCGGCCAGCACTCCGACCGCATCGCCATCTTGCACCAGTTGCGGGAGTTGAGCTATGAAGTCGGCAGCGGGGTCATGATCGGCATTCCCGGCCAAACCTACGACGATCTGGCCAACGACATCGAGCTGTTCCGGCAGCTGCGATTGGACATGATCGGTGTCGGACCTTACCTGCCCCATCCGGCGACACCGCTGGGGCAGTTCGGCGACCGACTGGCGGCCCCCCCGGGCGAACAGGTTCCCAACAGCGAGGAGATGACCTACAAGGTCGTTGCCCTCGCTCGCCTGGTATGCCCAAAAGCGAACATTCCAAGCACCACCGCACTGGCCACCGTCAACAGCGAAGAGGGCCGCGAGCTTGGCCTACAACGCGGGGCCAATGTGGTCATGCCCAATCTCACCCCCCTAGAATATAGGCGGCTTTACGAGATCTATCCGTCCAAAGCCTGCATCCAGGAACGAGCCGAGGATTGCCATCATTGCCTCTCCCATCGCATCGCGGCGATCGGCCGGGAGGTCGGCTCGGGACGAGGGGATTCCGCGAGTCACCGGCATCGGTCCACCCCGGCCGATCCGGGCTGATCCAAACGGAGGACGGCGCTATGCGCGCGATGGCCGAAATGACGTTGAGCGATCGGGCAACCGATTTCATCAACGATGACACCCTACACTACCTGTTGGACACCCGTCGTCCAGATCCGGTGCACGTCCGCGAGCTGATCGCCAAGAGCCTGTCCAAACAGCCCTTGACCGTCGACGAAACCGCGGTCTTGCTGAACGCCTCTGACCCGGAACTGACCGAGCAGATCTTCGAGACCGCACGGCAACTCAAACGCGATGTGTACGGCAACCGCATCGTGCTCTTTGCCCCCCTGTACATCGGCAACGACTGCGTGAACGACTGCGCTTACTGTGCATTCAAACGATCCAACCGCGAGGTCGTTCGGCGATCACTGGATCACTCCGAGATCCGCGCCCAGGTCGAGGCCCTGGAACGAAAGGGACACAAGCGGCTCATTCTGGTCTTCGGCGAACACCCCCGCTACAACGCCGATTTCATCGCCGAGTGCGTCCGGCTGGTCTATGAGATCCGCGTGGGCCACGGCGAGATACGCCGGGTCAACATCAACGCCGCCCCGATGGACGTGCCCGGTTTTCGCACCATCAAGAACTCGGGGATCGGCACCTACCAGATCTTCCAGGAGACCTATCACCACGGGACATACGCCCGCCTGCATCCGGCCTCGACCCGCAAGGGCGACTACCTCTACCGCCTCGATGGGCTCAGCCGGGCGATGGAAGCGGGGATCGATGACGTCGGAATCGGGGCCCTGTTCGGCCTGTACGACTGGCGGTTCGAAGTGATGGGCCTGGTCACTCATGCGCTTCATCTGCAGCACACCTACAGCGTCGGGCCGCATACCATCAGCTTCCCTCGTCTCCGCCCGGCCGCCGGCGTCGCCCTGGATTCACCCTGGCTGGTCAGCGACCATGACTTCAAACGGGCGATCGCCATCCTGCGCCTGTCCGTGCCTTACACCGGAATGATCCTGACCGCCCGCGAATCACCGGCTTTTCGCCAGGAGGCCCTGGGATTCGGCGTGTCGCAGATCGACGCCGGATCGCGGATCGAGCTCGGAGGCTATACCGAGGCGGGCGATACCCAGTGCATGGAACGCGAGCAATTCGAGCTCGGCGACATCCGGCCGCTGGACCAAGTCATGCGTGAGCTGCTGCTCGACGGCTACCTCCCCAGCTTCTGCACCTCGTGCTATCGCCTGGGCCGAACCGGCGAGCACTTCATGGAATTCGCCATCCCGGGCTTCATCCAGCGCTTCTGCACCCCGAACGCCCTGACCACGCTGATGGAGTTCCTGGTGGACTACGCCACCCCGGAGACCAGGGCCGCCGGCGAGAAGGCGGTCGCCGCCGAGATCGCGAAGATGCCCGAAGGCAAGGTGAAGAAGCAGCTGATGGAAGCCATCGGCCGGATCGGCAAGAGCGACGAACGCGATCTTTACTTCTAGCGCGGGTGGCCGCGCTGTCCACACCGCGGGATGTGCCACCGGCGCTTCGCCGGTGTGACCCGGGTTCGACCGTGGATGACGTATGACGTCGTATCGCACCGAGCACGACCTCCTGGGCCCTCGCGACGTGCCCGCAAACGCCCTGCATGGCATCCACACCGAGCGGGCCCTCGAGAACTTCCCGCTGACACGCCGGCCAATTCGCCCGCCGCTAATTCACGCCTACGGGGCGGTCAAGCTGGCCTGTGTCCGGGCCAACCAGGAACTCGGCCGGTGGGATGCCCCCAAGGCCGCGGCCATCGCGGCGGCATGTGCCGAAATGACCGAGGGCCGACTCGACGAACACATCGTGGTCGATGCCCTGCAGGGCGGCGCCGGCACCTCGACTAACATGAACGTCAACGAGGTCCTGGCCAACCGGGCCCTGCAACTGCTCCACCGGCCGCTGGGCGATTACCGCACCGTCAGCCCGCTCGACGACCTCAACCTCCACCAGTCGACCAACGATACCTTCCCGACCGCCCTCAAGGTGGCCGCCATCAGGGAGCTTCGCCTGCTGGAACGCGAGGTGGTCGGGCTGATGGAGGCATTTCAGTGCAAAGAGAAGCAGTTTGCTCATATCGTGAAAGTGGGGCGAACGCAACTTCAGGACGCAGTGCTGACCACCTTGGGCCGGGAGATGTCCGCCTACGCCGAGGCCTTCGCCCGCGACCGCTGGCGGATCTACAAGTGCGAAGAACGACTTCGCGTGGTCAATCTGGGCGGCACGGCCATCGGTACCGGGCTCTCGGCCCCCCGGCAGTACATCTTCCGGGCGGTGGAGCACCTTCGCGAGATCACCGGCCTCGGCCTCGCTCGCGCGGAGAACCTGATCGAGGCCACGCAGAACACCGACGCCTTCGTCGAGGTCAGCGGCATTCTCAAGGCCCATGCCAGCAACCTGCTCAAGGTGGCAACGGATCTGCGACTCCTGTCGTCCGGCCCGGAAGCGGGGCTGGGCGAGCTTCGACTGCCTCCCCGCCAGGCAGGCTCCTCCATCATGCCCAGCAAGGTCAACCCGGTCATCCCCGAGGCCGTCTCGCAGGCCGCGATCGTGGTCATGGCCAACGATCAGACCATCACTCAGGCATGCTCGATGGGCAACTTGGAACTCAATGCGTTCCTGCCGTTGATCGCCGACGCTCTGCTGGGTAGCCTCTCGCTGATGGCCAGAGCCTGCAGTACCTTTCGCTGGCACTGCATCGATGGACTGGAGGCCGACGAACAGCGCTGTCGAAGACATGTCGAGGGCACGACGGCCAGCGCAACCGCTCTGGTGGAACGACTCGGTTACGAGGCCGCATCGGAACTCGCGGCGGCCACCGGAAAGGACGGCAAGACCATTCGCCAGATCGTCCTCGAACGCGGCTTGCTCACCGCCGAGGAGTACGATGAGCTGTTGTCGGCCGAGGCCGTGACCCGGTTGGGCTCACCACGTAAACCGGAGAAATCGTGATCGGGATGACGGGCGCCGCGACACTCCCTAGCCCGCCACTATTGGGTTTAAGGCTGGTACCAGGAATTAATAGATACTCACTGAATCCTGACCGCCGACTACTGATCTGTCAATGCTGACTGCTGACCGCTGAATGTTGATCGCTCAATGCTGAAAGTCCTCTTCCATGACCAATACCCCTAAAGGCATCCGTCTTCACATCGGCTTGTTCGGCCGACGAAATGTCGGCAAATCGTCGCTGCTCAACGCCCTCACCCGGCAGTACGTGTCCATCGTCTCGGAGGTGGCCGGCACCACCACCGACCCTGTGGAAAAACCGATGGAACTGCTGCCCGTCGGCCCCGTCCTGTTCATCGACACGGCCGGGATCGACGACGTCGGCGCGCTGGGCGAGATGCGCATCCGGCGGACCCGGGAGGTGTTCGACCGCACCGACGTCGGCATCATCGTGTGCGAATCCGGCGTATGGGGCGAATTCGAGGAGGTGATCCTAAACGAGTTGGCCGGCAGATCGGTGCCCGCCCTCGTCGTCTTCAACAAGGTCGATCGGGCCGAGCCCCAAGCGAGCGTGCTGGACGCACTCCAGACCCGGCGGGTTCCGTTTGTCCGGACAGCCGCGGCCAAGGGCAACGGCGTCCTCGATCTCCGCCAGGCCCTGATCAACGCCGCGCCCGAGGAGTTCATCAATACCCCTTCGATTCTGGGCGACCTGGTACCGGCCGGAGAACTGGTCGTGCTGGTCGTGCCCATCGATATGGAGGCCCCCAAGGGCCGGCTCATCCTGCCCCAGGTCCAGAGCATCCGGGACACATTGGACAACGACGCCTGTTGCATGGTGGTCAAGGAACGCGAACTACGCGATGCCCTCGGGCGCCTGAACCGCCCGCCGGCCCTCGTGGTCACCGATTCCCAGGCATTCCTCAAGGTGGCCGCGGATACACCGAACACCGTCCCGCTCACCTCGTTCTCCATTCTGTTCGCTCGCTACAAGGGCGACCTGGCCGAGTTCACCCGCGGGGCACTGGCCATCGAGCAGCTTCGACCCGGCGACCGGGTGCTGATCGCCGAATCCTGCTCACACCACCCGATCGGCGAGGACATCGGCCGGGTCAAGATTCCCCGCTGGCTCACCCAGTACGTGGGCGGCAAACTCGAGATCACCCATGTGCAGGGTCACGACTTCCCCGCTGACCTCGCTTCCTACCGCTTGGTCGTCCATTGCGGCGCCTGCATGACCAACCGCCGCGAAGTCCTGACCCGCATCCTGCGATGCCGCGAAGCCCAGGTGCCGGTCACCAATTACGGCATGGCCATCGCCTATTCGCTGGGTATCTTCGAGCGCGCCCTGAACATGTTCCCGGCGGCCATGGACGTGTTCCGCCAGTACCGTTCTGCACGCCGCTAGAATCAAGAGACGATCCCTGGAGGAGTGCAGATCCTCTCACTTGACCGTTCGGGGCGCCGTCGCACCGTCCGCTTTCGCGCCCGCGCCGGTTACCGCGGGTCGCGACGTCGCCGCCGACCTGATGGTGAGCAGCATGCCTTGCCCCGGTGCCAGCCATCCTTGCTCCCCCGCGAACGGCTGCGGCTGACCGGTCTGGGCGTTGATCTGCGTGATCGCCCCGCCGGCCTTGAACTTGAGCGAGAAACACACCGAGCGCTTGAGGCTCTTGTTGACCACCAGCACGTACGGCCGATCCTCCGGGCCGACAAACTCCCCCACCACGAACGACCCGCCGGAAAGCCCGCCAAGATGAACCGCCGTGTCGATGCCCCTGCACTCCTTGGGCACGTCCGGGTGATGAAAGACGTTGACGTGCTTCAGGGCGAGGTACGTCGGTCCCAGCCGGTGAACCTCCATGTTGACCCTCCGGAGCATGGACCAGGTGGCGGTCTTCTGACCGAAATGGTCAATGGGGGCAAGGCGGAAGTTGCCGACCGGCGCGGAGAAGTAGGTGAACCAGCTGATTCCCCGGCCGCCGTAGGCCAGCGTCGTGTAGGCCTGGAAGCGCAGGCCCGCGTCGGAGGGTTCCGCGAAGTCCAGACAGCCGGTGGACATGACGACGTTCCAGAAGGGTATCTTGTGCCGCAGGGCCGCCTCGCGCACAATCTCGAGATTCTGGAAGTAGCCATCGCGCAGTGAGCCGTCTTCCATCAGTGCATAGTGGTCGTAGCTGATGTAAGGCAGCTTCACCGTGTTGATGAAGGTCTCCAGGTATCGGACGTAGCTGCCGACGCCCAATTGGTCGGCATTGGCGTAGGTCGGGAACAGATTCACATAACTGATCTTGCCCGGTGAGATCGCGTTGAACGCCGCCGCCCACCGGGCCAGCGCGGCAAAACTCCTGGCGTTCGGCTCGTCCGCCAAATAGAAGCCGAACACGGCCGGATGAGCGGCCACCTTGTCCGCCAGTTCGCCGGCTCGCTTCTTCACGTCGGCCTCGGTCAGCGTGGCGTCAAGCACCACGGGCACGCCCGAATCGTGAACGATGGCCTTGAGTCCAGCCGCCGCCACCTCGTCCAACTGGTCGGGTTGCACAAAACCCGCCAGGTTGAAGCCGCATTCACGCATCTCCTCGAAAGTGGCGCGATCCCCGGAACTCCGGTTCCAGGCCAGGAGGGCAAACTGCTCGGGCGCGAGCATGGCCTCCTTGGCCAGCAGGGCCGGACCCGGGCACGCCAGGCCAAACACCACCATGTGACGGAGAACTCGAGAAGCCTGTGTACTCATCGGTTCGATTCCTCCTGGGCAGTCCTGAACAGCGTGACGATGTTGACGGTCGGCGAAATGCTCTGGATGTTGTGACACGGGGCGCAGATCCATCGGCCTCTACCGAAAATGGCCCGGTTCTCCCTGACCTCGGCGGCCACCTCGGCCACCGTGCCGAAAGGTAGGGTGTACTGGTTGTCCATCGCCCCGTGGAAAACGACCGCTTTCCCGAAATCCCGGACCAGCCCTTCCCGCTCCATGCCCGGACATCGCCATTGAATCGGATTGAGAATCTCGATTCCGACCTTGTCGATCAGATCCGACAGAAAGGGGCGCGATGCCCCATCGGTGTGGTAGAAGATGTGGCAGCCGAAGGAGCGGGCCAGGTTGGCCATTCTGACCTGATTGGGAAGCAGAAAACGGCGGTAGTGATCCAGGCTGATGAGCGGCCCAGTCTGGCTTCCCAGATCCTCGGCCAGAACGAACAAGTCGATTCGTCCGCGGCCGATCTCCAGCATCCGCCGGTTCCGCTCATAGTAAAACTCGAAAAGGCGACCCAGGATCGCCTCGGCCACATCCGGATTGAGCACCAGGTCCATGAAGGCCTGCTCCAGGCCACGAAGTTGACCATAGAGCAGGAAGGGCTCATAGTGCCAGGCCATCACCACCCGCCGTCCGGCATTCTCGTCGATCGCCCGGGTAATCGGGGAATAGTCGAGATCCTCCGGTCGCGGCCAGCGAAAAGCGTGAACCTCGCCCACGGTCTGGGCTCGAGCCAGCGGGTGGTACACCGCCTCATCGTAGATACCGGTGCCATAATCCACTCTCCGGCGCCGGATCCCCCAGTCGTCGGCTTGCGGGTCGTCAGGATGGTGGCGGCTTCGAGGTTCTGGGCAGACATTGCACGGCCGGTCAATCGCCAATTCCTGCCACAGACTCTCGTCGTCAGGACAGTCGAGTTCTCTCTTGAATCGGGTGTGGAACTCGTCCGTTGCCCAGTAGTCGGTTACGATCCGGTCACTCTCGCCACCGGCCAGCAGGGCCAGCCATCGCTCGCGGGGCGTCATCGGCATGGTCGCGCCTACTTCTTGGTCGTGGTCCCGGCCCAGACGTCGTACGCCCGCCGTTTGCAGGGTTCCCGGGCCTCGGCATAGGAGTCTAAAGTCTTCTCCAGCCCGGTGCAAAGCCTTGCCAGTGCGTCCACGTAGCTCTTGTCGGCTGCGGCTGCCCGCGGAGGCTCCGGCAGGTGGGCGAGCTCCCCCTCGGCCAGCAGTTCCTGCCGTTTCGCAATCGTGGCCAGCATCTCGATCGCCAACCGGGCGTGTTCAGCCTCGTAAGACGCGCCCAGACCCACCTCGGCCATCGCCTCGCGGAACCGGGCCAGCCGTGCCAGCAGCGGCCGCAGGGCCGCGATCGAACCGGGCATGTCCGACGGAGCTCCCGCAACGGCAGAAGCCACGCACTTGCCGTCGAGGTACAGCCGCAACTCGCCGGCCGCCTCGAAAGTGGCTGCAACGTGCGACCATTGGTCGGGGGGCAACTTGGCGTCAAAACCCACGCTGCCCTGACGGGTGATCAGCCGCAGCGAGTTGCCGGGGTGGGTGTCCAGCAGAAAGTTGTCCGACGTGCCCACCGTGGACTTGTCGAGGATTCGTCCACCGCTGCCCGGCAGGGCCTTGGGCGCTACCCAGGCGGCCAGCGTGTAGGCCTGGGTCAACGCCAACCGAGCGTGGTCGGCAACCTCCACCCACCCCCGGCCGGTCAAGTGGATGGCCTGGCCGTGAGGGCTGTCAACGATCTCCACCTCGCCGCTGATTCTCGCGGGCAGGTCGGCCAGCTGAACGTGGTCAAACGCCTTGTCCTTGGCCTGATCCCAACGCCAGGCGCCAACCAGGGCCACATCCGCCGCAAGCCCGCCATCGTCCTTGGCTAAGCGGGCAATCTCATCGGCCGACAAGGCTCGACCGAAGACCAGCGGACGAGCGATGCCGCCCAGGAACCGGCTGGCTCCGTTGCTGTCGGCACCGATCCGCAACGGCAGGGTATTGGGTCGGGATGCGCGGGTTGCCCACTCGCTCGACCAGAACGCTTCGTGAGGAAGCGACACCACCGGCACAGGCTGGCTTCTCGCGGTCTCGGCCACCGGAGCCAGTTCGGCACCGCCCAGCGCGATCTGAATGTGAGCCGTGTCCGGTGTGTGAGCGTAGGGCAACCGGACGGCTCGAGCATCGAAGTCCTTCCACTCTTGCCCGTTGATCCGAACGGCGGTGACCGGTCCACGTCCTCGGGTACTGAGGAACAGCCGCTTGCTGCCGAACCGGATCGGGAATCGCTGTTCGAGTTCGGTGATCCCCGGCGGGATGTGCGGAAGGAGCGTGAGCTTGTCCGCGGCATAGAGGTACTCGAACAGTCCGCGTACCAGCCCGGCGGCCGGCGCGAACGTGTCATAGCACAGGTTGATCAGCTCCCCCGGCTGGTAGACATCGCTGCCGAACTTGACCAGCGGATTGTCCATCCGGAACTTGCGGGCGAAAGTCAGCAGTTGCCGCATCGAGCGACGGGCATCCTCGTACTTGCCCAGGCGGTAGTAGGCCATCATCATCCGGCCTTCACAGGTCGACCAGTGCCCGCCGTTGACCCACGTGCCGTACTCCCACAAACCCGTTGGCTGGTCGTAGATGTCGTCCAGCCCGGGAGCATTGGCGATGATGAACGCGTGCGGACGCAGGTCGGGGATCGACGCGATTCTGTTGTAGATCCGCTCGGCCTGGGCGTCGTCGACCACCCGGAACGCGATGGCATCGTGGTTGGGCGAGGCTTCGAAGTAACCATACTGCTTGGCCCCGTAGACGCCATGCCTGACGCCATCCGGGTCCAGCGACTTGATGAAGTAGCCTTCCTCGGTGGTCAGCAGGGCCAGTCCCTTGCCGGCCAAGTTCCGCTTTTCCTCGTAGAGCGCGGCCTTGTCGGCCCGGCCGGCCAGTTTCTCAACCTCGATGAGCCGGTCCAGAGCAGCGATGTGAGTGATCGACAGGCCGGTCAGGTAGGCCATGTCGTAGGTGCCGTCCGGTCGCTTCCAGCCGGCGTAACTGGGAGCCAACAGGTTGCCCGCCGGCCCGGCCAGGAAGAGGTTGTTCTTCGGATCGCGACGCGTCTCAATGAAGCTGACACACCGCTCCAGCTTGGGCAGGTAGTGGGCGATCGCGGCCTCGTCGCGACTGATCAGCAGCAGTTCCGCCTGCATCAGCACGCCCGCCGCAGTGAACTCCATCGCCCAGTCGTGAAGTTCCACCCGGCAGTCACCTTGCTTGGCCACGAACCAGCCCGGGCTGGCGGCATCACACAGGCAGCCGTCAGGAGGAACGAAATCGAACCGCCCGAACTTGCGCACGGTCTTGCCGTCGCCCATCTGGTCGAACCAGAGATCGTGCGAATGGGTCAGGAATGTCAGCAACGGCTCCCCGTAGAACGGTAAGGCACCGTAGGTCGTGCCGTAGCTGTTCTGAATCCACCACGCGCCCCAGGTCGGCCCCTCGACCAGCCCGTTCCAGGCCGGCGTGTACAGCATGGGGAGGTTCTGAAACTCGGCGTCGGGCTCGAACATCCGCCGGGCAATGTCCAGAAGCTGAAGATACTCGACGTCACCGGCTCCGCGGTAGAACCTGCCATCGAACCGGTCGGCAGCCCGGGTGGCAGAAACCCCATAAAGTGTTGAAAAACATATGAAACTAGCTAAAACTTCTATATGGCAGCGGGTCATGGCAGCCTCCTCGGGTACTCGGCTGGCGATTTGATGCACGCGACTGTCTTCTCGGGGGCCGGGCTGCTCGGGCACAGTTTCGATCCGGCAACTCCGGCAAGATGGACCCTGGACCGCTCGTCTCTCTCCAGTCCCGTTCTCGAACGGCTCAGACCGGTCGAACGGCCGGATCATCCGGACGAGATCCTCTGCCCGTCCCGGCCCTCCCTCGCAGGGCGGTCCTATCGCCCAATCACCGTCCCGATCTTCTCGCCCTGGACGATCCGCTTCATGTTGCCGGCCTTGTGTAGGTTGAACACCACGATCCGCGTGCCGTTTCGCTGGCACATGTCGACCGCACTGAGATCCATGACCGCGAGGCGACCGTTGATGACCTGGTCATAAGTGAGCTCGGAACAGAACCGCGCGGCGGGGTCCTTCTTCGGATCGGCGGTGTAGACGCCGTCCACCTGCGTGGCCTTGAAGACGGCTTCAGCATTGATCTCGGCGGCGGCGAGGGCCGCGGCCGTATCGGTGGTCACGAACGGCCGGCCGGTGCCGCCGGCCAGCACCGCCACCCGGCCCTTCTCCAGGTGCCGGATGCATCGCCGACGGATGAACGGCTCGCAGACCGAGTGCACCGGGACGGCCGACAAGACCCGGGCCTGGATCCCGAGATGCTCCAGCGCCTCCTGAAGGGCCAGGGCGTTGATCACCGTGGCCAGCATGCCCATGTGATGCGCGGTCGCCTCCGCAATGTGGCATGTCCTGGAGAAGGTGCCACCGCGCAGAATGTTCCCCCCTCCGACGACAATCGCAATCTGCAAACCGAGGGCGTGAACACCACCAACCTCCTCCACCACGTGCTGCAAGGCCTGTGGCCCGATTCCGAAGCCTTCGGGACCGGCCAGCCCCTCTCCGCTGATCTTGAGTACCGCTCGCCGATAGGCGCACTGCCCCTGTGCCATCATCGCTTCCTCCCGTGGCCCTGGATCATCCTGCCAACAAGCGGCGGGCGTATTACGCGCCGCCGACCGAAATGCGGGCGAAGGTCTTGGCGGTCAGACCGGCAGCTTTGAGCACCTGGCCCACCGTCTTCTTGTCGTCCTTGACAAAAGCCTGCTCGGTCAGAACGTGGTCGCCAAACCAGCGGTTCATCTTGCCGACCAGGATCTTGTCGAGCATGTTCTCAGGCTTACCCGAGGCTCGCACCTGCTCGCGGGCGATCTCCTCCTCCTTGGCAACCACATCCTTGGGAATTTCCTGGCGATTGGTCGCCATCGGACTCATGGCGGCAATGTGCATACACACGTCGTTGAGCAACGCGTCGTCGCCGCCTTCACCCTCCACCACCAGCAAAACGCCCAGCTTGCCGTCATGGTGCACGTAGGCCGCGACCCGCCCGGTGTGCCGAACGACTCGGGCAACCTTCATGTTCTCGCGAATGCGGTTGAGCAGATCGTGGAGCATGTCCTGGATCGTCGGCCCACCATCCACATGCTTCTGGGTGAGCAGGGCGTCAACATCCGTGCAGCCCGTGAGGGCCACGTGCTTGGCAACCTTGGCGGCCAACTCCTTGAAGTCGGGATTGTTGGCTACCGGTGCGGTCTCGCAACGCATCACGGCCAGAGCGGCAACCCCCTTGGCCTTGTCAATGAACACGCCGACACGGCCTTCGCCGGTCTCACGGCCGGCCTTCTTCTCGGCGGCAGCGGCCCCGCTCTTGCGGAGCAGTTCGTAGGCAGCTTCCGCGTCACCGTGGGTCTGAGCCAGAGCCTTCTTGCAGTCCATCATCGGAAGCCCGCTACGCTCGCGAAGCTGCCTCACCATTTCCGCAGTAATCTCAGCCATTGTCTGTCGTTGCTCCTGCTTGGGTCTTCAGGTGTTAGGTCTCAAACAACCCGTCAATGCCGATTCCGCAGGGTCCGGCGTCAGGCGGACGCCATGGCCGATTCGCTGGGATCAGAGTCATCCTTGGCAGGACCTTCACCGGGAACCGGCTCGCTGCCGGCCCGGGCCGTGGCTCGGCTCGAACGACGGCCAGGACGCTCTTCCTGATCTTTCTCCTTGACCGGCCGAGCCTTCATCCCGGCGAGGATGGAGTCCCCCAACTGGTTCAGGATCAGCTCAATCGCCCGCATCGCGTCATCGTTGCCCGGAATCGGAATGTCCACCGTGTCGGGATCCGAGTCGGTGTCAATCACCGCAACGACCGGGATGTGAAGCTTGCGGGCCTCGCGGGCCGCGTTGTGCTCACGCTTGACGTCAATCAGTACCAGGGCGCCGGGCAGCTTGGTCATCTTGCGGATGCCCTCCAGATTGCGCTGGATCTTGCGGCGCTCACGGGTGAGCATCGAGATCATCTTCTTGCTGTACTTGTCGGCCATGCCCGCGGCCTCGATGGCCTCGAGTTCCTCGAGGCGGGCAAGCCGTGAACGGATCGTGCGGAAGTTGGTCAGCGTACCCCCCAGCCAGCGCTCGATGACGTAGTGCATCCCGGTCTTCTGGGCAACACCCTGAATCGCGGGGCGAGCCTGACGCTTGGTGCCGACGAAAAGCACGTCTTGCCCATTGGCGGCCACGTTGCCCAGAAACTTGCTGGCCCGCAGGACACCCTTGACCGTCTCACGAATGTCAATGATGTGAATCTGGTTGCGCTTGCCGAAAATGTATGGCCGCATCTTGGGGTTCCAGCGGCTGGTACGATGTCCAAAGTGGACCCCTGAACTGACGAGACTCTGAACGAATTCCGAAGCCAAACGACACCTCCAGGTGCGGGCCCTTCAAAACCGCAGGCGGGCGACCCGAGTCCCAACCGCGTGCGCGGCCGATCCGCGCTTCACACGCCCCCACACCCACACCACGCGCATGGGCTCACCTTCCGCCGGACGCCGAAAGGCCGTCGCGGCTTCAGGCGATACAGGATCGCGCATCATAAGGGATGGCGATCGTCAATGCCAGTCGGGCACAACAGCCCGCCCCCCCCGATCGGTTTGCCCCGCCCGCCACCTCGCGATACAGTCTTGCCCGCTCGTGGACCGTTTCGTCCGGCCCACAGTTGGGAGGCCGCCGCCCATGACCCTGACGACCTCAGACACCCGTCAGCCGGCCCGCGTCTTCATCTCGGCCGCCGAACCCAGCGCCGATCGCCATGCCGCATCTCTCGTCTCCAGAATCCTGCAACTATCCCCCGATACGAAGGTTACGGGAGTCGCAGGCCCCCTCACCCAGGCCGCCGGCTGCACCGCAATCGAGGACTGGACCGCCCAGGCAACCATGCTGGTCGGAGCCGTCCGACTCGCCGGCCGGGCCTTCAAGCTTATCGGACGGGTGGGCAGACTCATGGCCGAGCAGCCCGCCAATCTCGCCATTCTGGTCGATTCCCCCGCCTTGCACCTGCCCATGGCCAAACGAATCCAGGCCACCGGCTGCCCCGTCCTCTACTACATCGCCCCCCAACTCTGGGCCTGGGCCCCCTGGCGGATCCGCCGGGTCCGCCGGCGGGTAAACCGGTTGGCGGCCATCCTGCCCTTCGAGGAGAACTACTTCCGCAGCCGAGGCGTGGACGCGACCTTCGTGGGACATCCCCTGATCGAGCAACTCGCCCAGGTGAGACCCGATGCGGCCACCGTGGCCGAGTACCGGAAAAGTGGCCGTCCCATCGTCGCCTGCCTGCCGGGCTCCCGCGCCCACGTGGTCCAGGAGGTCCTCCCCGGACAGATCGAGATCGCCCTCACCATCGCCGCCCAATACCCCGAGTCGGTCTTCCTCTTCGCAGCAGCCAACCCGACGGCGGCTCAACGGATCCAAGCGAGCCTCTCGGCCTCCCGCCTGAACAACCGGGTGGAGACGGACCACAACGCGGAAATCCTCTCCGCCGCCGACTTCGCCCTGTGCGCCTCCGGCACCGCCACGCTCGAAGTCGCCTGGCATCGCGTCCCTATGGTCGTCATGTACAACGGCTCAAAATGGGGGTACCGGCTGGCGGGGCGATGGCTGATCCAGACGCCGCATTTGTGCCTGGTTAATATCCTCGCCGACCGCCGAATCGTGCCCGAGTTCATGCCCTACTACACGTCCACCAAGCCCATCGCCGCCGAAGCGCTCGACATCCTCGGCAGGCCCGCCCGCGCGGCGACCATGAGCCAGGATCTCGACGCGGTGATCCGCTCCCTGGGCACAACCAGTGCCGCCGAGCAGACCGCCCGGATCGCACTGGAGATGATCGCAGCAACACGACGCCAATGACGGCTGCGCGTTTCGCTACCCCCTGCCCGAGCCGCGGCCATCAGGAGCAAGGCGGAACCCGGATCGAGCACTCGTGCCCCGGACATCATCCCGAAGCCGGGGGCCCCGTTGAACAAGCCCCTCTGCCGGCGTAGACTGCCCGCACGGATCCACCGCTGCGATCAAAACCAGGAGGTACCGGCCATGAGAACCACCCCAACCTGGATGCTCGTTTGTTGTGCTGGACTGACCACCGCTATACGAAGTCCCGGCTCCGACTTCTCCAGCCTCTCCAAGCTGGATCACGGCAAGGTCCGGGCCGAGAACGGGCTCTGGATCGAAACCCCGCTGGAGCGACAGTTCAAGTCCGGCAAGGAAGTCGTCGTGGCCGACGTCAAAGGACCCGGCGTCATCACCATGATCCACTTCGCTCTGCCGAACTGGTCGGTCGGCAAACCCAAGGAATACACCCTCGGCCGCGAACTGCTCATCAAGATGTGGTGGGACGGCGAGGCGGAGCCGAGCGTCAACTGCCCGTTCGTGGACTTCTTCTGTGATCCGGCCGGCTTCCGCCAACAAGTCAACACCGCCCTGGTCAACAAGCGCCGCGGCTGGAACGCCTACTTCCCGATGCCATTCCGCCAGTCCGCCAGGATCACCCTGGTCTACGAGGGACCGCAAGAGGCAGGCGAGACGCTCTGGGCGATGATGCCCTGCTACTCGTACGTCATGTGGCGGTCACTCGACTCCGTGCCGGCCGACCAAGGCTACTTCCATGCCCACTGGCGGCAGCGCGGCCTGCTGATCGGCAAGGAGCAGTACGTCGCACTCGAGGCCAAGGGCAGAGGCAAGTTCGTCGGCTGGAACGTCACCATGCGGCGGCCGGGGTCCCCCGCCTATCCGGTGGACATGAACGAGAAGTTCCGTGTGGACGGCGAGAAGGAGGCCTCAGTCGAATTCCAGGGGATCGAAGACTCGTTCGGCTTCAGCTGGGGCTTCCCGGAGAACGAAAACGTGTTTCCGCTGGCCGGCTACTGGCCGTTCAAACAGGGCGCGATGGCCTACCGGTTCTTCATCCACGACAGCATCTCCTTCGAGAAATCACTCGACGTGGCCATCGGGTTCGGCGAAAAAGAGGATCCCATGTTCCACCGCGAGTTCAGCAAACCCGGCAGCACAATGCAGTTCTCCAGCACGGTCTACTGGTACCAGGCCGAGCCCCACGCCGCATTCCCGCCCATGCCCGCCGCGGCAGAACGCGAACCCGCACCAGAAGACCCCTTCTGGCCCGACAAAGAGCAACTCCCCAGCGAACAATCACTGCGCGACCGCCATGTGAAGCTGCACGTGATGTGCGGGCGCCCCAAGAAAGAGGTTTTCTTCGCCGAGCCCGGATTCGGCATGACCCCCCATACAGGCTACACCTTCGCCGGCTGGCCGCTGCCCGTCTATCACACGCGGGCGGACAACACCGAGCTCAAGATCGACCTCACCGTCCCGAAAGGCGCGGCCGGAACGCTGCGGCTGTATATCCTGGATCCGGACACCTTCGAGGGCGGCCGCCGCCAGCAGGTCTTCATCGGCGACCAGGATCTGGGCACGTTCGAGCGATTCCAGGAGGGCAAGTGGATCGAGACCGGAGTGACCTCGCCGCAAACGGAGGACGGCAGACTGGCGATCCGCATCAAGAACCTGAGCGCCCGCTCCAACGCAGTGCTGTCGGTCATCGAGTGGATCGGGGCGCGGTAAAAGCCATCCCACCCGGCGAATGCCGTGGAACTCGCATCAGGTTCGTCTGCTCAGGTCCATCGGGTCCGGGAGAAAAGCACGGGCCCCGCGCATCAGCCCTTGGCGAGCAGGTTCTTGGCCGATTCGATCAGCCGATCCATGCGGAACGGCTTGTTGATGTAGCCATCCGCGCCGAGGCTCTCGGCCCACTGCTGATGACGCTTGCCGGTATTGGCCGTGATCATGATGACGTAGGGCTTGCTGCCGCGAGGCTTCTTGCCCTTGAGTTTCTCGAGAACAAGAAAACCACTGCGCTGGGGGAGCATCGCATCCAGAATGATCAGGTCAATGCCGGCATCCTGAGCCTTCGTGGTGGCGGTGTTACCGTCAGTCGCCGTAGTAATCGTGGCCCCGATGTCCTTGAACGCGGCCTCGATCGCAACCAGAATGTCCGGGTCGTCATCGACGATGAGTATGTTCTTCCCGTCAAAAGGTTCAGCCATGACGATCTCTCTCCTGGGGTGCGCAGTCTACAGGGGATCAAACCTCACGAATCCCGTAGTGTAACTGCATTCGGCGACCAAAGCAACGGCATGACCCGCCCTATTCTCAGACCAGCCCCACGCGCCTGCGAACCGTCCATTCGACGACGAGCAGCGACACGAGGGCCAAGTACCAAATCCAGGGATGATCCCCCACCAGACGGATGCGCTCACTCTGTCGGAACTCCGCCTGACCGGCAGACGCCCGAATACGATCCAGAAGCCGGGGAAGATCCGCCAGGGGCACGTACTGCCCGCCGACCACCTCCGTCCGAGCGGCCATGCGCCTCAGGGTCTCGAGATCGGCCAGCGGCTCCGCGAGTTCCTGATCCACCAAGGCCACCACAAATGCAGCCTGAACCTTGTCCACGAGCTGCTCACCCGCGCGGGCGACGACTTCAACGTGGTATTCGCCAACGCGGTCTGGCGTCAGCCTGGCCTCGAAACCACCCTTTGCCCGCACAAACTGCACCGGAAGCACCGTACCGCCGGGCACCTTCAGCGATCCAGTCACTCGAATTCCGGCCGGTTCCTGCCCTGTATCGGGATCGATGACTCCTGCTCGCAGCTGGACCGAGTCTACCCCCGGCCGAAGACGCGCCAGGTCGTATCTCGGACGATCGGTGCTCGCCCAAACGTTCGGCCGACGGTCGGCCAGCCATAGCACCAACTGCCTCCAGAATCGCTGCTGCAGCTCGCGGCCCCGCGGGTCGGAAAACGACCACTGCCAGGTTGAATCGAAGGCTAATACGCCCACTCGCCCTCTGCCGGACTGCTGGACCACCATCAGCGGACTGTCATCCATGCTCCTGAGCAGCACCTCGGCCGAGGGAGCCGGACGGGCAAGCCGGGCACATCCCGCGAACGGCGGCAGCCGCACCCACGCCGCCCCGCTCGTGGCAACGTCCGGATCCAGCCGGCAGACCGGATGGACGCGCCCGGCATCCGTCAGCTCGAAAGGCACCGGCCCGGGCAGCTCGCCAACGGCCGATCCGCCAACCGGAAGCACCTCCGCCAGCGGGCCGTCAGCCAACCCTCCCCCCATCGTTCGTACACACCCAACAAGCACCAGCCCGCATTGGCCCCCCACCACGGCATCACGAAGCTCGGCCTGGATGGCCGGCGTCAGAAATCCCGACTCAATGTCCCCGATCAGCACCACACGATGACGACCCAACTCGGACCCAAGACCGCCACCCTCGCCGCGGTTGGCCTTGCGAACCAGTTGGTCGACATCCAGGCGGGTCACCCGCAACTCCCGGGCCGCGGCCAGAGCCCGCACGATCGCCGCCCGCTCATAGCGCGGGCGATCCACATACAAAACGGATATCGAATCCTGACTCACGCGGACAAACTGGGAGAGCTCCGCCGGCTCCGTGACCCCGGCCGCCGTCTTGGCTTCCACCGTCACCCGGTGCAGCCCCCCGTCGCTCATCGCCGGCGAGAACTCGATCCGCACCGACTCGCGAGGCAGGGTCGGCTCCACCCTCTTCGATGCGACTCGAACGTCGTCGATCAGCAGGGAAACCTCGACCTGCTGGCTCGCCAGCCCTGTGGCCAGAAACTCGGCCGCGACCGGCAGCCGGTTGTCGATGGCAATCTGCGACGGAGCGTCCAGTCGCCGTCCCTGCAGCCCCCGAACCTGTCCCACGGGCTGATCGCTGCCCACCCCCACTGCGTACAAGGGAATCCCCAGAGCCGCCAGATCAATGCCCACCTCCTCGGGCCGAGAGAGTACCGAAGCATTGTCCCTCCCGTCGGAAATGGCGATGACCCCCGCCACCTTCCGGCGGGTCTGTTCCAGGGCACCAGCCACCTGCCGAACCGCTTCCGCCAATGCGGTCGAACCCCCTTCGCCATCCAGATCCGCCGCCCCGCCAGACTTCGCTTCACGATCGAAGACGAACCACCGAATGTCCACGGACTCGCCGAGCCGATCCAGCGAAGCACCCGCTCGATCCACGCTCGCCTTCACGGCTTCCAGGCGGGTCATGAACGATGACCGGCTTGCGTCGCCGACAGGAACGGCGTCACGAACAGTCATCGAGCGGGAGTTGTCCAGGGCGAATCCAATGGCTGCGCGCTCGCGAACCACATGGGTCCACTGCAACACCGGCCCGATCACGACCATCAGAACCACGAACACAACCAGCACCCTGACTCCCGGCAGTAACCAGCGCCAAGGAAACGACAGCGATCGGTTCGTCCGTTGATAACTCCGCCACAGCCACAGAACCGACAGGATCCCCGTGACCAGGCAGGCGTATACCGGCATCGAGGAATCGAACGCAGGCCTGAAAACCATCACCGCCAGAACCACGACCAGGACCACGACCGATAAAACCAGCCATCGGGTCCGGCGACCGGTAGGACGACTGCCCTGGATAACGTACCGACCGAGCTCCAGCAATAACAGGCCAGCTGCGGCCGCCCACAACCAGCCCGCCAGGTCCGGAGTGTCAACTTCAAACGTGACGAAACCCATGGCTCCTGAATCATGATACTCCCGATAACCGCCGCGAGCGATCAGCGCCACGACCCCCTCCATTCACGACCCCCGCCACCCATCTGCCAAAGCACCTCCCCGGGTATGCCGAAATAGAGAGTATCCAGACCGTGTTTCTGGATGTGATTCATAACCCAGTGGCTCCGCCCTGCGTCCCAGAACCATGTCCATGAATCTGACCCGAGTCCTGATCGTCGATGACAGCGCGGTGGTCAGGAAGATCCTGGCCACCACTCTGGGAAGCGATCCGCGAATCGAGGTGGTCGGGGCTGCAACCGACGGCCGAGACGCCTTGGTGAAAATCCACTCGCTACGCCCCGATGTGGTCACGCTGGACGTGGAGATGCCCAGACTCAACGGCCTGGGCGTCCTGGAACGCGTGCCCAGCCGGGCACCCGTGGCATTCGTCATGGTTTCTTCGTTGACCCAGTCCGGCGCCCGGATCACCATGGAAGCCCTGCACAAGGGAGCGTTTGATTTCGTCACCAAGCCGCGCCCGGGTCGCATGACCGGATCCGCCGATTTCCGCACCCGCCTCTGCGAACGCGTGCTGGCAGCGGCCCGCAACAAGTACCGGCGACGTGTGATCTCCTCCAGGACAATCCCGACCAACGCCCCGTCGCTGCCACCCAGCCAGGTCCGAGGCTGGGTCGTCGCGATCGGTATCAGTTGCGGCGGCCCGCAGACACTCATGGAAATGCTCCCCGCGTTCCCCAGCGACTTCCCCCCCATCTTGCTGACGCAGCACATGCCTGCCGCGTTCACCTCCTCCTTCGCCAGGTACCTCAACGCCGCCTCTTCCATGACCGTTGTGCAGGCCACGCACCTCGCTCGTATTGAAAGCGGACACGTCTACGTCGCCCCCGGAAACCGACATCTCCGCATCAACCGCCGCAACGCCTCCCTGGTCATCGAACTCGACGACGGCCCCAAAGTCAGCGGGCACCGCCCTTCCGCTGACACCCTCTTCGATTCCGTGGCCCGCACCTGCGGCCCCTTCGCGATCGGCATCATCATGACCGGAATGGGCGCCGACGGCGCCCAAGGCCTTCGCCAGATGAGGCAGAATGGAGCCTGGACCATCGCCCAGGATGAACAAACCAGCCTCGTCTATGGCATGCCCAAAGAAGCCGTCAGGATCGGGGCGGCCGACGGCGTCGTTCCGCTTCCCAAGATCCCCCTGACGGTTGCCCGACTGATGTCACGCGGACCCAAGAAAGCCACAACCAGCCCTCAAACCCAGTCTCTCCAACTGTCGATAACTTGATCTGAAGGCCCACCCCGGTCTACAGTAGGGTAGCGACCCCACAGTGCGAGGAGGCCCGGTACGCCCCCTTTTCAGTCTCGCTGAAAGGACCGCTCGGATGAGTACACGGATCACGCCCCCACGGACTTCATGGAATGCAGCCTGCATCGCAACCGCTGCAACCCTCCTCCTCGGCACCGCCACGACCTGGGGGCAGGGCTTCACCGGCGGCATCTCCTACAACCGCGCTCACTCGCCTTCACTCAGCGGCCCGTCCAGATCGCTGACCAACAGCTTCGCCATGATGTCCGGCCAATCGCCGGCCAACGGCCTGGACACTCGGCGCTTCGGGGCAGCCAATACCATCCAGAACGCAAACGCCATGAGCTCTTGGCAGCGAATGGGTGCCCGATCGCGGGCCAACACCGCCCTGTCGTCCCCCTTCGGCCAACAAGGCCGCGCATCATTGACCAGATTGGCCGTCACCGGAAGCAGCCTCGCAAGCCCCGCAGCCGCCCCGGGCCTCAACTATCGACCGGCGAACCCGGGCAACTTGCTCACCAGACTCACCCCGGGCGGCAGCCGGCGCGGCCCGTCCATCGGTGACGTCGTCCAGGGAAGCCGGAGCTTCGACGCGACGGTGATCAGTTGGCAGAACACCACCAACTACTACGCAGGCGGTTTCCTGCCCAGCTCCGCAACCAACATGAACATGCCCACTTCTGAAAACCAGGTTCAAACTGCAAAAACCACTACCCCCAGGACCACGAGCGGCCCCGCCCCAGATGGGAGCGAGACGCCCGTCGAGCCAACCCAGATCATCACACCCGGCGCCGGGCAATTCACGCCCATCGAGGCTGAACGCCAGCGATTGGAGGCTGACCGCCAACTCATCGAGGAGCGAAGGAGTAGCTACGAGGCCAGGGGCAAGGAGCGATTCAAGCAGGTCCGCTACCAGGAAGCCAGAGACCTGTTGATGCTCGCGGAAACGGTCGCCCAGAACGACCTCGAGCAACGCGCCCGAGTCAGGCTGCTCTTGTTCTATACCCATATCGCGACCGAGGAATACAACCAGGCAACCGCTGACCTCAGATGGCTTGCCACATTCGATCGCACCGCCCGCGAGTATCGCGGACTCAAAGCCCTGCAGGAGGCTGTTCGAGATCCGGCGGGATTGAGCAGCACCCTCTTCAGAGACCAACCAGAGTTCGCCACCATCAGCACCAAAGTGCGTCTTTCCCTCCCCTCAAAAGAGCCCGCCTATATCGCCATCAGGGCCATGATGGCCTGGGCGGAACGCGACGCTACCGGAGCCTTGGCGCTCAGTAAGGAGGCCGCGGCAGCGTTCCGCGCCAAGCAACAGGAAGAGGAGAGGAAGAAGTCCGAGAAAGCCCAAGCCCCCGCCCGCGCGACAGACGAGAGCGCCCGACTCTACGAGGAAATGAACGAGTGGCCCATCCATTTCACGGCGATGATGTCCAAGGCCGCTGCAGCGGTCGCAGCGACCCCGTCAGCTCGCCCATGATGGCGTAAGAAAACCACCGGCCGGCCCTGAACAGCCGGCCCGCCCGGGGCCATAACCAGGTCCCCTAGACCGCGCCGTAAGGAAGACGCCAACGACCAAACCGGGCGAATCTCCAGGAGGCCCGTCGGGTATTGACTTGCCGGCCCCATGAACCGATAGTGCCATCCATGAGCGACGCATCAGCGATACGCAGGCTGACCTGGCGGCCATACCCGTTTATCTGGCGGTCGCTCCTCCTCCACTCAGTGGTCTTCGCCCTGTGTTTGTTCCTGTCCTTCATGGCCGCCTACGGACCCTACCCCCCCGAGCGAAACAGCGTTTTCGACTTTGGATCAGGCTACTACTACTACCATCCTGCCGCAGACAAGGGAACCGGAACCGGTCAGGAACTCGTCTACTGGTTCTCGCGCGAGTTCCTGACATTCCTCCCCGTCGCCCTTGTCATTAAAATAGCGGTTTTTGGTTTTCTTGGGATTTATAGGGAGTCATGGCGGTACGTCGGCCTGAGCGACGTATTCAGAATCACCACCGCCTCCTACATCAGCGCTTTCCTCTGCGTGGCAATGGCCTATCTCGGCACCTACGTGCTCATCCCCGCCGGTGTACTGTCCGAGCCCCCCGCCAAGTGGGTCCCCGACCGGGTCCTGCTGCTGGACTGGTTCTTCACTATGGTCCTGGTGGCCTCGGCCCGCATCAGCTACCGACTCTACTACGAGAAAGTCTACGATCCCACCGATGCGTCGGGAACGCGCCTGCTCATCGTCGGAGCCGGCGACGTGGGGGACTCCATCCTCCGCGAAGTCGTCCGCGACACCACCGCCCGCTACCACGTCATCGGACTCCTCGACGACAATCCCCGCAAACACGGAACACGAATTCGCGGCGTCGATGTGCTCGGGCCACCGGAAGCACTCCCGACCATCGCCGAGAAACAAGAGGTCCAGGAAGTCCTCTTCGCCATGCCCGACGCGCCTCAAAAACGTATCCGGGAACTCGTGAATCGCTGCACCAGGCAGGGCCTGAATCTCCGCTTCCGCACCGTGCCCGCGGTCAGCGATCTGATCGCAGGACGAGTCGAGATCAGTCAGATCAAGCCCGTCGATATCGAGGACCTGCTCGGCCGAGACCCCATCACCCTGGATAGCGATGCCATCGGCGACTACCTCCGGGACAAGGTCGTGCTGGTCACCGGCGCCGGCGGATCCATCGGCTCCGAAATGTGCCGCCAGATCTGCCGGTTCAAGCCCCGGCGATTGCTGCTCCTCGAACGCATGGAAAACGCACTCTTCGAGATCAATCGCCAGTTGGCCCGCAGCTTCCCGGACATCGACCGGGTGCCTTGCGTGGCCGACATCGGCGACTTCGATCGGATCCGGCAGATCCTGCGAACCGAGCGCCCCACCGCCATCTTCCACGCCGCCGCCCACAAGCACGTGCCTATGATGGAGTGGAATCCCGGAGAGGCCATCAAGAACAACATCGTCGGCACGCGAGTGCTGGCCGATGCCGCCAACGAGCACGGGATCGCCAAGTTCGTGATGATCTCCACCGACAAGGCCGTCAACCCCACCAGCGTGATGGGCTGCACCAAACGAGTGGCGGAGATGTACGTCCAGCAACTGTCCGCGGCAACCGGCGGCAAGACCGAATTCGTCACCGTCCGGTTCGGAAACGTCCTCGGCAGCAGCGGAAGCGTGGTCCCCATCTTCAAGGAACAGATCGCACGCGGCGGCCCAGTGACCATCACCCATCGCGACATGGTCCGCTACTTCATGACCATCCCCGAGGCCTCTCAACTCGTGCTCCAGGCCGGAGCCATGGGCAAGGGCGGTGAGATCTTCCTCCTGGATATGGGCGAACCGGTCCGTATCCTCCAATTGGCCGAGACCCTCATCACCCTGTGTGGCCTTCGCCCCAAGGACGACATCGAAATCGTTGAGACCGGTATGCGCCCAGGAGAAAAGCTCTTCGAAGAACTGTCTATCACCGGAGAAGACGTCAGCCGTACCGCCCACCCCAAAATCGGCATCATCAAGAAGCGACCCGAAGACTTCAACCGCGTCTGCCAGCGCATCCAGCTCCTGGTCAGCATCGCTGATACGGCCACATCCGAAGAGATCCGGCGCGAACTCCAGGCAACCGTCCCGGAATACACCCCTTCCGTCCCCGCCCCGGCACCCAGGCCCGCCGCCGCCCCGGACCGAACCCACCTCTCCCTGGCCGGCAACTCACCCAACCCCGAGCCCAACCGCGCATCCCCATCCCCCAGATAGTCGACCGCCGCAGCCGGGAAACCATCGCCGGACCTGAACCCAGGCCCACTCGCCCCCCTCACCCCCTGGACTGCTTCGCCAAGCCAAGAGACCTCCTCACCCAAAGGGCCAGCCCAGCTTTGACCTCCACCCGAAGTCAAGTATAATCGATTATCCCAAGGCGGCCCTTCGTTCCACCGCCGAGGGGTCCGTTCCACCTTGATGACACTGCCTGCGAGCCCGAACATGAAACCGCGACGGCCGCAAAACGTATAAGTAAGGGCAGCAATTCCGGTCGTGCGCTGCCTCGAATCGACGACAATGCGAATCGGCTAGGAAGCTTACCGAGGGCACGGACGTGGCAACTCTGATGGTACTGCAGGGTCCCGACAAAGGGCGAACCTACCGCACCCTCAACGAAATCGCCGTCCTCGGCCGCGAGAGCGACCAGATCCCCCTCACCGATCGAACCGTGTCTCGCCGCCATGCCGAACTGCACCCGGAGAACGGCGACTGGGTCCTCCACGACTGCAATAGCGTGAACGGCTCCTACGTCAACGGCGTCAGGATCCGAAAGCCGGTCAAGCTGAAACACGGCGATCAGATCAAAATCGGGGCCACGCTGCTGGTCTACGCGGGCGACCAGTCCCGAACCGAACTGAGCCCCGCCCACAGCCCCCGGGACCTGGTCGACCTGGACGTCAGCAGCGCCAACATGGACTCGGCCATCCTCTCCTCGGTATCCAGCGAGGAATCGGTCATCATCGCCGGCCCGGAACTGGCCGAGGCGGCCAAAGCCTGGCGCGTGATGTCCGAGCTGAGTTCGGCCATCGGGGCCATCATCGACCCCGACCAGCTCCTCGAACGGGTGATGGACGTCATTCGCGAGGAGCTGCCGGTCGACCACGGTTTCATCCTCATGTACGACAAGGAGAGCGGCGATCTGATCCCCCGCGTGGTGCGATCCCGGCGCAGCATCCAGGCAAGTAAACAGAAGATCACCACCTCCAAGAAGATCATCCAACATGTCATTGACACACGGGAAGCAGTGCTGTGCACGAACGCGATGACCGATGCCCGGTTCGCCCAGGACGCCGCCCAGGACAGCATCCACAGCTTCGGCCTGCGTTCCGTAATCTGCTCGCCAATCATGGTTCGCAGCCAGCTCATGGGTGTGATCCACATCGACTCCGCGGCCGGAGCCCACACCTACACCCGCGAGCAGCTGCGGCTCATGGGCGCCATCGGCCAGATGACCGGCCTGGCAGTCCAGAACGCCGAACTGGTCCATCAGCAGATGCAGACCGCCCGGCTGGCGGCTACCGGCGAAACCGTCGCCTACCTTTCGCACAGCATCAAGAACGTACTCCAAGCCCTCCAAGGCGGCGCCGAAATCGTGGAGATGGGCCTCAAGAAACAGACCCTCGGCACCATCGCCCAAGGGTGGGCTATCGTCCAACGAAACCTGGCCAGCATCATGCAGATGACCCTCAACATGCTCAACTTCAGTAAGACCCGCGAGCCCAACCTCCGGCCGTGCAACCTCAACCACATCGTCGCCGACGTGGTCATCGGCCTGCAGCGCAAGGCCGACGAGCAACAGGTCATGCTCCTCACCGACCTCGAGGAACCATTCCCCCCGATCCCCCTCGATGCCGACGGCATCGAGCAGGCGGCAATGAACCTGATCTCCAATGCCATCGAGGCCGTGGCCGCCAAGACCGGCGTCGTCAACGTGTCAACCCGTTTCAACGCCAAGGAGGCCATCGCCGACCTGATCGTCTCGGACAACGGCCCGGGAATCGAGCCCACCAAGATCGAAAACCTCTTCGAGCCGTTCAAGTCAACCAAGGGACAGGGGGGGACCGGCCTCGGGTTGCCGGTCGCTCGCAAGATCGTCCGTGAGCATCACGGACGCATCGTCGTGGAGAGCACCTCCGGCAAAGGCACTGTCTTCCGCGTCCGGCTGCCCGTCCAGCAAATGCCTCAGGCAAGCGGCGAAACGTACTCGAACGTCGACTAGCACGGCGCGCAAGCGATCCTTCACCCCATCCAACCTCGATCGCCCCGCTGGGCCCCAATTCAGCACCGGTGCTGAAGAGGGAAATCACACGAGGAACCAAGGCGGCGCATGCGGGCGGACAGGGCTCGCCTTCCGCCAAACCGCTCTTCGCGTACAGTACGCCGGGCCTGCTCGCTGCCCTCGCACGATGAGGTGAGGAAGGGAAGCAGCAGCCGACAAACGGAGATTGCAGTTCCGTTTGCCCGTCCGTCAGGGGGAAGATGGCCGGACCAGGCTCCGGCTCCGCGACGCCGTCGGCCGATCACGACCCGCCACGTTCGCGGACGGCGACCGCACTTTCACCAGCACAATCTCCAGGTCCCGCAGCGACAAGCTTGACGACGCTAACGGGGACGGCCACAAACGGCTCATCATCAGAGCCTGCGTCTCCAGCTCGGGAATCCCCACCGAACCCGATTGGGGCGCTTGATCTCTGCCGCCCGGCCGCTCTCACCTCGCGGCCACTACCGGTGGTCAGCCGAGATGCGGCGGGTCATCTCCACGTCCAGCCGGATCTGCTCGCACAGGGCTTCCTTCGACTTGAAGGACTCCTGGCCACGCAACCAGTCCAGAAACTCGATCCGCAAAGCCCGACCGTAAAGGTCACCTTGGAAATCCAGCAGGTGTGCTTCGATCAGAAGCTGCTGGCCATCGAATGTGGGACAATAGCCGATGCTGATCGCGGCCGGCACCGAGGAAGAGAACGGCGCGCCGCCGGGACCACACCCCCCGCTGGCCGCGACCCAATCGACTTGACACGCGCGGCCAGCGTACACCCCCTCGGCGGGAACAAGCAGGCCGGCAGTCTGAAGATTCACGGTTGGAAAACCCAGGCTCCGCCCACGCTGGGCACCATGCCCGACGGTGCCGAAAAGAGCATACGGCCGGCCAAGACACAAGGTGGCCTGATCCACGGTCCCGCTGCGCAGAAGCTGCCGAACCAGCGAACTCGAGATCACCGCGTCAGGATGGCCACCCAGTGCAATCCGCACCGGCTGGACGATCTCGACCTCAAAGCCGTGACGCCGACCAGCAGCCATCAGGGTATGAACGTCCCCTTGCCGCTTGCAGCCGAAACCAAAGGACGCCCCCTCCACCATCGCCACCGGAGAAAAACGGCCTAGAACTACCTCTTGGATGAACTCGTCCGCAGACATGGCGAAGAAGTCCGCCTTGCTCTCAACGGCCACGACCGCGTCCGCCCCCGCCAACTCCAGCCACCGCAGCCTCTCCGAAAAGGGGGAAAGCAGCGGCGGCGAAACACTCGGGCTCAAAATGGCCGCCGGGTGCGGGTCAAACGTCATGACCACCAGGCGGGTACCCGCCCGCTCGGCGCGCCGGCGTCCCGCGGCCAGAATCGCCTGGTGGCCGCGATGCACACCGTCGAAGTTCCCGATGGTCAGTACAACATCGGAAAGGCGAAGGGATTCCCAGGTTCGAATGACTTCCATGCGGCCAAAGGTGATGAAGCGACGGCGTATTGTCAAGCAAGAACACCACGGCTGGCAATGCCCCGGCCTTCGCCCCGCAACGGTAAACCGGTCATCTGCCTGCCGCGGGCCGACTCGCTGCCGCCTTCAACAGCGCCAACCGCACCGCCTCGCCGGCCGCAGGATCGGTGAGCATCGCCTTGCGATCGAACTCCAATCGGGTCAGGAAACTCGGAAATGGTCGAGGAACCTCGGGCCGAGAGCAGTGGTCACGAGCAAACCGGCCGTATACCTCGCCCCAAGGCTTCAGCTCAAGCTGCTCGGTCCACAAGCCGCTCCATCGGGTCAGGTCAGAACTGGTCGGGGTGTCGGCGAAAGCCCAGTGGAGCCAGCCGCAGAGTCGCCCCCGGGTCACTTCAAGCAGCTTCCTGCCCCACGCTACCTGATCCTCGAGGGTCCGTGCGGGCATGACCTCCTTACCGTTCACCGTGATCGCACCACCACCATACCAGCCGAACTCACCCAGCATCAACGGCTTGCCAACCGTGAACTCGTGCAGAACCGCCTCAAGATAGGAGGCATTGACGGCCAGACCTTCAGGAGCTGCGCCCGGATGGGGTGCTGCCAGCGGGTAGAAGTGCACGGTCATGAAATCCAGATGGCGAGCGTTGGCCTTCGGCTCGAAACCGGCGTAGTGCCAGACCGTGGGCAGATAGACGACCGCCGCCCATTGAATGTGTCCGATCGTGATCAGGTGATGAGAATCGGCAGATCGGATCGCAGCGGTCAGCCGGCGAGTCCACTCGTCACCAATCGACTCACGAAAACGCTGATAGTCGAACAGCCGGGCATCACAAAGAGCAGGCTCTCGCGGAGGAATCTCGACGCCGCCCAAACCGCCCAACACCTCCGCCTCTCGACCCCACTTCGCGGCCAGACGCGCGACCGACCCATACTCCGCCTTCAGCCACACGTTCCACTTGACCATCATCGCCGAGGTCTCCCAGGCCACCGCCGGCTCGTTGAGCAAATCCCACGCCAGAATAGCCGGCTCATCCTTGAAGCGATGAGCGAATTCCTTCCACCAAGATTCATCCGCGGCCAGGATCCGATCATCCGCAAAGACGTCACCGCCCTGCCGCCACGAAGGCGTACCCTCCCAATGGTCCGGCCCAGAGGGAATGACGTACATCCCCAGATCTCGACAAAGCGCAAGCAGCCGACCGAACTTGCGCTCCCCCTCAGGATGGACCTTGCCAGGCTCGCGATGAAACGACTCAAACGTCAGAAACACGCGAATGACATTGAAACCCTGCTTGTGCAGCATCTCCAATTGGTGACGAGTCTCCGTCTCATCGAACCGCTGCCAGAGCTTCGGCGCCCAGCCAACGTCCGGACTGAAGTAGTTGACGCCAACAACAACGATCGGCCGCCCCGTCCCTCCCTCCCGGAAGGAAGTCGTCCGCTCGCGATCGACCTCCACGAACGGCTGCTCAACTGCCAGAGCGACCGAGCCGAGACAAACCCCTAAAGCCGCGGCCGAGAGACGATTTCCGAACACGGCATGATCTCCAAGAAGAGAAATGCTTCATGACCGGAAGATGATGACTGTCAAACGCGACGAAGCTGGAACCTGAGCTCACCCAGCGCAAGGAAACGGCCCCTCCAGACGGAGAGGCCGTCTCCGATGTCGATGTGGTCACATCCAACCTGTCACAGGACGGACGACGACTACTCCTGCTGTTTCTTCCGAACGATGAGCAGAATGACGATCAGCACGGCCAGGCCGATGATCAAGCCTACCTGCCATCCGGCAAAGCCGAAGAGGGCTGCCAGTGCTGACGAACCGAACATCTGAGTCATGTTGAACTCCTCCCTCTGTGCTGGGTATCTTCCGTTGTCGCCAGCCGCCCTGGGCCTGCGGCGGATCCACGCCGTGGCCACCCTGCGGGACCGCACCGCCGTGGGCTGGCCTTTACATAACGTTAACCATTAAGCACCCGCTGCCCGACTGTCAAGAGGAAAGTGGGGATTTGTCGACCGACCACCCGAGCAAGTCACGGCCCGCCATCATCCCTCGAACGCGGAACGGGCGAAAGAAAATCGAGGATCACGCTGTCTGCCATGAGGCGGCCTTCATCGGTCAGGCGAATCCGACCCCGCTCGACGATCAGCCGTCCAGACCCGGCGTGCCGGGCAACCGCCTCTGCGAACAGCCGTTCAGCATCGAAGCCGGTCAATGCTCGAAACTCGTCGCAGCCGATACCCTCGACCAGCCGAAGCATCAACATGGCGGTCTCGCCCGCTCGTTCAGCCGGCGAAAGCCGCTCCTCATCCACGGCGATCGGCTCAGCAGCCGCCATACGACGAAGGTACTCGGCAGCATCCGGCAGGTTCCGCCAACGCCGCCCATCGAGGTAGCTCGCGGCCGCAGGCCCGACTCCCAAGACCGGTAGATTGTGCCAATAACGGAGATTGTGCCAGCATCGGCACCCCGGCCGGGCAAAGTTGCTGATTTCGTAGTGCTCGAAACCCGCAGCACCCAGTTCGGCAACGCCGGCCGTGTACAACTCGGCCTCCATCTCTTCCGCCACCCGAAGCAGCCGCCCCTGCACCAATCGATCATGGAGCGGCGTGCCCGGCTCAAAGGTCAGGCCATAACAGGCAAGGTGGTCGGGACCCAGACGAATCGCCCGCTGAAGCGACTCCCGCCACGTGGCAGGCGTCTGACCGGGAATGCCGAAAATCAGGTCCAGATTGAAGTGCTCAAAACCCGCTCGATGAACCACCTCAGCGCCGGCGGCAATGTCCGCCGGAGAGTGAACACGATCGAGGACGGCCAGTTCCGCCTCGTTGAACGATTGGGCACCCATCGAGACGCGGTTGACGCCGTTTGCCCGAAGAACGCTCGCTCGGTCACGGCCCAGACTGCCCGGGTTTGCCTCCACCGTGAATTCCGTTACCCCGTGGTCAACCGCAATCCGCCCCAGACGGGCCAACAGCCGTTCGAGTGCCGGGACCGGCAGGAACGTCGGCGTGCCCCCACCCACGAAGATCGTCTCAACACGCAGATCGGACCGGGCGGTGAATGCTCGATCAAGCTCCGCGAGCAGCGCCCAGATCAACCGCTCGCATTCGTCTCCAGCCGGAACTGTCGAGTAGAAGTCACAGTACCCGCACTTGCGAGGACAGAAGGGAACGTGCACGTAGAGGCCGATGTCAGGCATGAATGAGCGGTCAACAGCCGGCGACCGGCATTCAGTATCCGGTGATTCCTTGCGGACCAACATGCCACACGGGCATCGGGACGCAGAATCAAGACTATTGTAGCGGCCCGCTGGCAACCACACACCCGCGCGTCTCACCGTAGGTGGTTCGCCACAACCGGCGACGGCTCAACGGCCCGGTTCACGCCACGGGAACCAGCGCGTGCTCGGCATTGTACACGGCCACAGTGAACTTGCCTCCGGATTTGGCCTCATAAAGAGCCCGGTCCGCCATGTGGAGCAGCGCCTCGGCAGTATCGGGCCGGTGGAGCAACAACTCGGCAACACCACCACTGATGGTCGGCTTGGGCTGCACAGGCAACAATCCGGCCCGCTGGGCAAAAAGCCGAATGACCCGGTCGGCCACGGCCTTCGCATTCCGTGCCGACACGCACGGCAGAACGAGCAGGAACTCGTCACCGCCCAGCCGAATCGCCAGGTCTTCCTCGCGAACACACTGGCTCAACAGTTCACCCATGAATCGCAGCAACTCGTCACCCGCGCCGTGACCCAGCGTATCGTTGAGGGTCTTGAAGTTGTCGACATCGAACATGACGACGGCCATTTCCGCCCCGGCCTTGCGCTGCTTGGCCAGGAGCGGGCCAATTCGATCCTCGAGCAAACGACGATTCCCAAGCCGGGTCAGCGGATCGGTCCATGCCTTACGCTGAACCTGGGAGAGTTCCTTGGCGATCCGGGCGGTCTGGTAATCCACCCGCCGCGATAGATTCACTTTGAGCTCGGTCGTGCGGCCACGCCATTCCTCGACATCCATGTTCAGGTCAACGAGCAACCTGGCTACTTCACCAATCTCGTCCCTCCGATCCGTGGGCAGGTCCACACGACTGTGATCCAGGCGAGCCTGGCGGGCTCGCTCCGTCAGCCGGGCGAGGGGAGCTAGCACCCGGCCCCTCAACCAGCGCACACCCAAGGCAGCGGAGCACAAGCCCACGAGCGCAAGCCCCAGACAACCGACAACAAGCTGACGGAAGATCCCGGACGTTCTGTCCGGAAGCTGAGCGGCATAGAGGAGCGTGCCCACCGGGTGCTCTGACCCGGGGAGGGTCAGAGGCACGGCCACCAGACTCCCTGGCGGCCGGGGGTGGGTCGGATCGGCAGGCACGCTCCAGGCTTGGGGCTGAACCGACGGCCTGCTGGCCAGCGGTCGAGCCAAGTACCGAGCCAGTATCGAATCATCCCCGCGACTGGCGACGGGGTCCTGACGAGCATCAAGAACGGCGATCAGGAGAGTCGTGGGATGCCATCGCACTCGGTCGATGAACGCTCCCACTTCTAGGTGCTGGCTAGCATCGACCCATTCGACCACTTGCGCGGCGTAGGTCTCCGCGATCGCAGAGACCCTCCTCTGCTCAGCACGGTCTTGGCCTCGATGGAGCTGAAGAACGAGAAGCACCGCTGCACCGCACAACGCGCCCGCCACGGTAACCCCCGTCGACACCGTCATTGCAGCGCGAACCGTCATCGAGCCATGCCGTCCCATTTCAGCATCCCTCGGGCAGCCGCCGGAGTACGTCCCCGATCGAGCATATGATTGAGAATCGGTCGCCGCCAAAGGAAAAAGAAATGAACCCGCCAGAACACTCGACTCCGCCGAGGTTTTCGGACGTGAGCGCCGCAGCGCCGCCAACCGAGCACCGGCCCCGCCTGGCGAGCCCGATAAGCGGCGAACCAGTCGATGAATCGTCGAGCGCGGGCAAAGAATCGATGACGCAAGATCCCGGCCCATCAGGAGCAGAAGCGATTCCACGAACGGGTCCAGCCTGGCATCGCTGCCGCGAATGCACATCAGCGGAGGTAACGACACGCCAAGCCGGGTATGATCCAATTCGTCAGAACGAAAGCAACCACAGAACACCGACGTCAGCCCCCTTCACCACCGCGACGAGATCGGCGATCTGGGCTGGGATTTCGACTTCATGGCTGAGCGGATCGAGTCGCTGGCATCCGCTCAGCGGCGGCGGCTGCGCGACATGTCCCACGAGTTGCGTTCGCCCCTGGCGCGGCTCAACGTTGCCCTGGCCCTGGCCGCCCGGCGGGCTGGTCCGGGGACGGAGAGCGCGCTGGGCCGCATTGAGGGCGATGTTCAGCGACTGAACGACCTGATCGGCGAGCTGCTGACTCTGGCCCGGCTCGAGGGCGGGGATACCACGGTCCTGAAGGAGACCATCGAGCTGTCCTCGCTGCTGGGCGAGATCGTGGACGGCGCGGACTTCGAGGCTCGCAGCCGGGGCCGGTCTGTGACCTTGGCCCCATGCGAGCGATGCATCGCCACCGGCAGGACCACCCTCCTTCGCAGCGCGATCGAGAACGTGATCAGAAACGCCATCCGATACACGGCGGACGGCACTCCGGTTGAAGTGACCTTGACCGGCGAGGCCACACCCGAAGGGCTGCGGGCCGTCATTGGCGTCCGGGACCGCGGGCCGGGCGTGCCGGAGGGCTCGCTACAGGACATCTTTCGCGCTTTCCATCGCGTGGGCGACGACCGCGATCGGCAGACCGGCGGGGTCGGATTGGGACTGGCCATCGCCCGCGAGGCGGTGCGAGTTCACGGCGGAACGACGGCGGCCTTCAACGAGCCGACCGGTGGGTTGCGAATCGAGATCCGTATTCCGGTTGAGCCCATCCACCCGTAGCCGCACCTCGAGGGCCGGGGCTCGGCCGGCCGCGGGGCGGGACGGATCCCAGGATGCTACTTGGGCAGCTCGTACAGCCCCTGACCAGCATAGCGAAGCTTTCCCTGGTGAACGAGTTCCTCCCAGACCGCCTTGGGATACTGGCTGGGCGGCTGGATTCCCTGGATAGTCGATTTGCCTCCGGTGCTCATCGCTCGGTGACCGAGGCGGGACTCGTCATCGAGTCGCGCGAGCTTGAGGCGTTTCTTGAACGCCTGGAAAGCGCGCTTCAGTTCTTCCGGCGGAATGCTCGGGGGGCTTGGTTGAGCTGGGTTCTGAGGCTGGTCCGCGGCCATGGGGAGTCCTCCTTCCAGGGTCAGGTCAACCACCATCATGCGAACGTCCAGTGAGGTGTCAAGCCATCCGGATGGCGGCCGGAACTGCCTTTCCGACGGACGGCAACGATCAAGGACTCCCCATGCTTGCACCTCCATGTCGTGCGAGACTGAACCGGATGGACGTTGCCGCGAGTCTGGTTTCCTTTGGCCGTACCTGTTGGCCTGGCCGCCGAAACGAGCCGAGCATCCCGAGCGCGTCCCCGAGGAGCCGCTCACCCGCGACGGGAGCGGTGTCCTCTGTTCCAGACCCCATGGGCATCCCCTGCATGAGGATCAGTAGTTGAAGCCATTCAGGCGTGTGTGCAAGTGCGGCTTGCTGTTGTTGTGGATCGCACCGCCGATCACCTCTCCGATGAACACCGTATGGTCTCCGGTCTCGATTTTGCCGGTCACCTTGCAGCCGAGGTGGGCGATGCAGTCCTGCACGATCACGCCGGTGGTCTCGTTTCTGACCGCCAGTCCTTCGAAAGCGGGCTCGGAAGCGCCAGCGCCCTTGCCGAAGTGCTTGTACATCTTGGCCGAATCCTCGCCAATGATGTTGAGTACGAAGTGGCCGGCGCGTTTGATCATGGCCTCGATCGGTCGTCCGTGTTTGACCGCGACGGTGATCGTTGGCGGATCGAATCCTGCCTGCTGGACCCAGGTCACGAGAATGCCGGTTGAGTGGCCGCCCTCGCGGGCAGTCAGAACGAAGCTGCCGCTGGCGATCAAGCCGAGAGGTTGGGCAATTTGCGTCTTGAAGGCATCGTCCATGCTGGCCTCTGCTCCTGCAGCTGAAAGCTCCCATCGCCCGAACGGCGGGCGTATCATGAATGATAGCGCGCCCTGGCCGGAAGAGAAGAAGAGCCCTGGCGCGGGCCGCTCACTGACCCAAGGATTTGACCCAAGCCACGCCGGCGGTGCGGTTGACCGGGTCGGCGTAGGGGACAATCTCGCCACCGAAGATCTCCGGCCGATGCTCCTTCATGACCGTTTCGGCCACGACCCAGCCCAGGGCGGCGCCGAACACCACGTCGGAGAATGAATGCTCGCGATCGTCGATTCGTTCGACGGCCACCAAGCCGGTGATACCGAACATGGGCACGCCGACGAGCGGGCCGTAGGCATCGTTGAGCACGGTGGCCAGGGCCATGGTGCTGGACACGTGGCCGCTGGGCCATGCCCACTCCTCGCCGTTAGGCGATTCGGTATTGGCCGCCAGTTTCAGCAGCACGGTGGAGACGCCGGTGATGGTCAGGGCGCTGACCGCGCGCTTGCCGACCTCGTAGGTCTTGATGTCCTGGAACTGCTGGCCCGCGAGGTACCAGGCGCCGGCCAGGGCGAAGTGGGTGATCGGGTTACCCATCGCTCCGAAGGTATCCGGCCATTCGCCCCGGAAGGTGTGATGACGTTCGTAGTGGTCGTCGATGTCGTCGTCCACCTCCGGTCGCAGGGCGCCGGATGCGCCGCCGGCTGCCAACAGGAAGATGAGGTTGCCCGGATCGCCGTAGACCTTCTTGGTGTCGTGCCAGAGGAGTTCGGGCAACTCCATGAGATCTCGCTTGATCGTCGAACCCAAGTGGGGCCGCGGTCCGCGTTCGACGGCCGTCCGGAGCGAGGTCGATTCGGAAGGCTGACTTGCAGCTGCGGAGACCGGCCGGCTGGGGTTCGAAGAGGTGGATGCGTCGGCGGCCGCAGCCAGGTGCACTGCCGAAATCTCGAAGGGCCCGGGGCGTTTCGGAGTTTCGTTGGCCGGGCCTGACGGACGTGACGGCAATCCGGCATGAGTATGCGCAGTGGCCAATCGGCGAGCGGCGACTTGGCGGGCGTGATCGGCCCAGGTTCTGTTGTCGGGCGTGCCGGGGGATGCGGCCGGAGAGGGCGTGCCAGCCATCAGGACAACGGTGAACGATGCCCATAGGGTGACTCGGAGGGTTGCGATCGTCATTTTGAGCCGTCCAGCATGCTTGTAAGGGTATCTTCGGGTTTCTTAGGTACGTGGTACTTCTCAACCAGCTTGCGGATCTTGGGCTGGTCGGGCTTGAGTTCGAGTGAATGGTGCCAATCGTTGACCGCCTGTTCGCGGAGGGTGGCGCTGTTGGCCTGCTGGAGGGCGAGGGCCATGCGAACGGCTCCGCGGCCGGCGTAGGCCTCGGCCATGCGGGGCTCGATCCCGATCGCCTTGTCGTAGTGCTGGAGGGCGACGTCATAGGCCCGGTCCACGAGGCAGCAGTAGGCGAGGCGTTCGTGGGCCATGGCATCGGCGGGGGCGATTTCGACCGCGCGCTCGAGGGCCTTGCGGGCGTTGGTGATTCGCCCCTGCTTCATCATGGTGACGGCCATATTGATCAGCACGAGAGGCTGGTTGGGATCGCGCTCCAGCGACTCGTTGTAGACATGGATTGCCTCGTAATACTTCTCCTGGCTATCGTAGACCGCCCCGAGGTTAAGGGCGGCGCCCGGCTGGCCGGGATCGAGAGCCATGGCTTGTTCATAGGCCTTGATTGCGTCGTTGAAGGCCCCGGCCTGGTGGTAGCAGACGCCGAGGTTGAACCGGGCCTTGTAGCTTTTCGGATCGAGTTCACAGGCGTGGAGATAAGCTCGGACGGCATCGGCGAAGCGGGCGAGCTTCTGGTAGATTCGGGCGAGCGAGAGGGAGTTATCGAGGTTCGAGGGATCGAGTCGGACCGCCTCGGCGAACGACTGGGCGGCGGCCTCGTAGTTGCCCTTCGCCTCCCACACGCTGCCCAGGCCGGCGTGTGCGTCGATGAGCTTGGGATTCAGTTCGATGGCGTTCTGGAACTCGGCCAGGGCGGCGTCGAGTTCTTGAGCGCTGAGGAGCTGCTGGCCGTGGTGAGCAGCCACGCCGGCTCGTATCTCGGCAAATGGCTCATAGCGGCGATCGGCGCAGGCGGGCACCACGGCGAGCAAGGCAATCACGACCGCGCGACCCGACGCGCCGATGTTCCTCTGGTCTCGGACCTCGCCCATGCTCATCGCTATCGGTACCTATGGGCCGAAATCTTGACTGCGAAACTGCGCGGTGATCATACCCGCCCATCGGCCGGTGGACAACCGGAATGCGGGATCCGGTCGATGGGCCGGGCGGGTCGTGGTCGTCGGGTCCTCCGGCCGGACCCGGTGTTGAAGGCGAGGGCCGCCTTGGCGTAGGCGAAGGCACCGTCCGGCCAGGGCGCGGGGCCTCTGTCCCCGACCGGCGGCCGCCGATGGTCGGTGATCGGCTCAATGCCGAACGAAGCCACGGTGCCGGCGCGGGAACCGCGTTTTCGAGCCTGCCAGGGGGTTTCTCGCCTTCACTTCCCAGGAGCGTGGAGCGCCAAACGAAGCCAACGAGTCCGTTCCCGGCGATTGGCTCCTGGTTTCTGACGGGAGCGGGTTGGTCGAGTGCCGGTCGGGGAGGGCATACTCCTTTCGGACCGGCTCTCTTGGGAAGAACACGCCGGCCGTCCCGGTGAAAGGCCCCGGATCGAGACGGCGGAGGCTGTCGTGAAGGGCCGCGATGGGGACGCACGGCGCCGACGTCAAGCTCGAGGACGGCGCGACCCTGCTTGGTCGTTGAATGCGGCGCGGGGGCGGGATAGAATGAAAAGAAGTCTATACCGGTGTTTGACACGTGCCGGCCTCGTCGGTTTTGACCGTTGGGTATCCGCGAGCGATGGTCATGGCCGACGGTCGGACGGGGTTTGTCCGGGAAGAGGCCTACCGATTACAGGAGGAGGGAAGATGCGCTTCGCGATGGTCGCCGCGATCAGTGTTGGCGTGTTGTTCGCGATTCCCACTGTGGGCGCGATCATTGACCACGATCACATCGACGCTGTCGGCTCGCTGCCGCAAACCACGATGGACGCCATCGGCCAGCAGAAGTGGCTTTTCAGCCATGCGTCGGTTGGCGGCAACATGATCTCGGGCATGAAGAACCTGCGGACCGCCGACCCGACCCGTTACCAACTCCAAGTCAGCTCGGTCGGATACAGCAGTTCGCTGCAGCAAGCCGACAATCCGCCATCGCCGACGGTAAATGGTCGGATCTATGATTGCAGTCGCGGCAATCCGGGCTGGCAATCGAAGTTGACCATTTTCGATCGCTCGGTGAGGAACGCGGGGTGGCGGGCTCCGGCCGTCGACGTGGTGATGGACAAGCTCTGCTACATTGACGAGGCGGCGAGCGCGACGACCTACGTCGACACCCTGGCAGCGATCGAGGCGGACTATCCGGACACGGTGGTGGTGTACATCACCATGCCGCTGACGACCGGGGAGGACTCGGCCAACGTCCTCCGCAACCGGTACAACACGGCGGTGCGGACCTACTGCGACGAGCACGGCAAGCTGCTTTACGATCTAGCCGACATGGAGGCTCACGATCCGTCGGGCAAGCCATCCACGTTCACATCCGGCGGCAAGACCTACCAGAAGCTTCATAGCGGTTATACCAGCGACGGCGGGCATTTGAACTCGGCCGGGGGGCAGCGGATCGCGATGGGCTGGTATGCAGTGGCCGCGGTGATTGCCGCTCCACCGGTACCGGGGGATTTCACCGGTGACGGGCGGGTCGACAAGGCCGATCTGGAGCGGTTCCTGGCATGCGTCTCGGGTCCAGCCATTCCCCACGATGGATCCGCCGACAGCCTGAAGGGTGATTTCGACGGCGACAGCGACGTCGACCAGGACGACTTTGGCCGCTTCCAGCGAAACCTGCACGAGTGAGGCATCGTGGAGCCGCCCCGCGCAGGGCAGAGGCGTACCCGTGGCGCGTGCTCCTTGGGTCCGGCCTGATGGCCGAGACCTGCATGTGGCGGTTGCCGGGCCCCTTGGGTGAGGGTGGTGTCGGTTCTACCTAGTGATATTCGCCAAGAAGCGGGCGTTGTCGGGGAACTTGGCCAGGCCCTCCAGCAGGAGGGGCATGGCCTTGAGGTTGGGCAGTGAGGCGATCTGGCGGCGGACGCGATAGATCTTCTCGACGGTTTCCTTGCCGAGGAGGAGTTCCTCCTTCCGGGTGCCGGACATATTCAGATCGATCGCCGGCCAGATCCGCTGGTTGGCCAGTTCGCGGGTGAGCATGATTTCCATGTTGCCGGTTCCCTTGAACTCGTTGAAGATGAGTTCGTCCATTCGGCTGCCGGTTTCGATGAGTGCGGTGGCCATGATAGTCATGGAGCCGCCGTTCTCGATGTTGCGGGCGGAGCCGAAGATGGCCTTGGGTTCGGCGAGGGCCCGGATATCGACGCCGCCGCTCATGGTTCGGCCGCTTGAGCGTACCGCCACGTTGAACGCCCGGCCGAGGCGGGTGAGGGAATCCAGGAGGATGAAGATGTGGCGGCCGGACTCGACCATCCGCTTGGCCTTCTCGATCATGAGCCGGGCAATGCGGATATGGCTGGTAGCGTCCTGGTCGTTGTTGGAGAAGACGACTTCGCCGCGGACGGTTCGGCGCATCTCGGTGACTTCCTCCGGTCGCTCGTCGACGAGGAGGACCATCATGTAAACGTCGGGGTGATTGGCGGCGATACCGGCGGCCATGTGCTGGAGCAGGACGGTCTTGCCGGTCCGCGGGGGAGCGGCGATGAGGCCGCGCTGGCCGCGGCCGATCGGCGTCATCAGGTCCACGACCCGCATGGACATTGGCCCGCCGGGGGTTTCGAACCGGATGGTTTCCTTGGGATCGACGGCGATGAGATCGTTGAACTGGGGGCGCTCGGCATGGTCTGCGGGGTCCTGGCCGTTGATGGTGCCGATGGTCTGGAGGGCGCAACGGTACTGAAAGCCGCCGTAGCGACCTTGGGTGTTACGGGTCATGCCCGTGATGCTCTCGCCGCCGCGGAGGGCGAAGCGGCGGGCAAGATCCGCGGGCACGAAGGCGTCCGTCGGATGCACAGCGTAGTTTCGCAGAGCGGAGCGCAGAAAGCCTCCGCCCTGTTCAGTGAGTTCCAGTGTACCTTCGGCTTGTGGTTCGGACATAATCGCTCGGTAAGCCCCGAATGCCATTCCAATGGAGGAAGGCTCCTGTGTATCCCAAGTTGGGATCCGCGTCAACAAGAGACCTTGGCGCGAAACCGCGTCCGACGAGGCGAAAGGACAGGGACGGACGGAACCTGGGCAGTGGGTGGTCCGGTAAATCGGCCAGCGGGAAGCGTCCTGGAGGTGGCGTCGGCTGACCGGCCGCGTCCGGCACCGCCCGGGAGCGGGAACGTCGCCGAGCTGCCTCCTTCGCTCGGCCAGTGGTCACCTGGTGATGGGGGCGCGGAACCCCAATAAATCAAGCCGGGCGCCGCGCCCGGCTTGATGCCGCGTAGACTCCACCGCCTACGAAAACAGTCTGTTGAATCGGGCTCGACTCTGCTCAGCGGCGGTGATGCGAGTGCCCGAAGCTGAAGCCGAAGGATCTACCGCCGCAGTGAACCGGGCCGCAGTACCGGGGCCCGGCGTAGCAGTGCCGGCCGCTGACGTAGCCGAATCCGAAGGAGATGCTCCGGACCGGCGGAGCGTACACCACCGGGGCTGGAGCGTAGACTACGGGCGCCGGGGCGATCACGGCCGGGGCTGGGGCATACACGACTGGAGCGGGGGCAACGACCACCGGAGACGGGGCGTAGACCACGGGAGCGGAATACGAGGTGTAGTAGGTGCTGATGACCTGAGCTTGGGTGCCCTCTGCGATCACCCCACCCACCACCGCCACAGCCGCCAATCCGGTAACGATCATCCTGTTCCTGTTTGCAGTCATGGCTTTCAACTCCTTACAAGCTCGAACCATCATAGCTCGGTCCATTCATGGCATTAGACAGTCATGATCGGGAAAAAGTTAGCAGAGGAGAAACAAATCCGCAAGAAAGCCTATAAAACATTTTCTGGTAAAGACTTACGGATGTTCTGGCGAACAATCCGGAGTAGTCGCATAAGTTCGTTGCGGTCCTTTTCGTCGAGGCCCTCGAGCATTTGCTGGATCGTTCCGAGTTTGACCTGCCGGTAGGCGTGATGGGCCTCGACACCTGCGGGACTGAGTTCCACATCGATCTTGCGTTTGTCGCCGGGGTTGATGCGGCAGGTGACCAGCGGCTTGTCGCCTTTGCTTTCCAGGGCGCGAATGATCCTGGACATCTGCGCCGGCAGGACGCCAATCTCGCGTTGGATCTCCCCGACGTTGAGCGATCGGCCGGCTTTGGCGAGGATGTCCAGGGCGAGGAATTCCGCCTCAGTGAGTTCGTGCTGGGTTTTCCCGCGGCGGCGATTCTGGGCGGTCCAACTCGCCTTCGAGATCTCGAAGATTTCGTTCGTAAACTCTTGTACTTGCTGAGCTTGCTGGTATTCTGGCATGGCTCATATCCTAGTCGGGTGGGCGCGGTCGGTATTCGACCGGCCTACGTCGGAACTCGCCCGAAGAATGGGTGCGGAGCGCCGAGCCCTATGTTCTGTCGACACTTATGCTAATGTGGGGTTTGGGTCTCGTCAATCACATTCTTCCAGAAGAACAACTATTGATTTCTTCAAACTATTCACAGAATGCCCTGCGGCGGAGGTGGGCACGATGGAGTGTCCCGCGAGTGCCGGTCGAATCGCCTTACAGAAGCTTTTAGTGTGTTTTGCCATACCGGGAGAATGCGTGCGATGGAGGGGGACCAGGTCGGTGCAAACCGGCTGCCGGGGTTGCAGCCCGGGTGGTGATGGCAGGAGAGCCCCCGAGCTCGGTGACCGCGGCGTTGGTGTCGACGTGGGCGGTTCTGCAGGGAGCGGTCGACGCGGGCCGGGGGCAACCGTCCGATGAACCGGCGGAAGGCGCACCGGAGCCTTGCGACTATAATCCTGGCCAGTTCGATGCTTTGTCTCTTCAACGCGAGGAGGTTGTCACTGGGCATGGGACCACGGATCGGGATCATCGGTGGATCGGGTTTGGGGCAGACGTTGGAGGCGGAGGTCGGGGGGCGGGAGGTTCAGGTGGACACGCCGTTCGGGCGGCCCAGTGGCCCGATCCTGGTCACCCGCTGGGCGGGTGTCGAGATCGCCTTTCTCTCTCGCCACGGTCCTGGCCATCTGCTCAATCCGTCGGCCGTTCCGTACCGGGCGAACGTTTTCGCCTTCAAGACGCTCGGCGTGACTCACATTCTGGCCAGCGGAGCCACAGGCAGCCTGCGTGAGGAGGTTGAGCCCAGACATCTGGTGATCTGCGACCAGGTGATCGACAAGACCTTCAAGCGGGCCGGTACTTTCTTCGACGATAATCTTGTGGCTCACGTCGAGTACGCTGAGCCGTTCTGTCCCAAGCTGCGGCGGTTGCTGATCGAGGCGGGCCGCGAGGTGGAGACGGTCGTGCATCCCAGAGGCACGTACGTGTGCATGGAAGGCCCGCAGTTCTCCACTCTGGCGGAGTCGCGAATGCACCGGGACTGGGGCGGTGATCTGATCGGGATGACCTGCCTGCCGGAGGCGAAGCTGGCCCGCGAGGCGGAGATCAGCTACGCCCTGATTGCCCTGCCGACCGACTATGATTGCTGGCGGCCGCACGAACCGGGCAAGAGCCGCCAGGCCCTCCTGGCCGAGATCATCGGCAACCTCAAGGCAGTGACCGATCACGGTATCGCCCTGCTTCGCGCGGCGGTCCCCATGCTGGCCCGGCAGCTCGACGAGAAGTGGCCTTACGACGATGCCCTGGCGATGGCCATCTGGTCGGACAAATCCAAGGTCAGCCCGGCCGTGGTTGAGCGGCTTCGGCCGCTGATTGGGCGGTATTTCTGATCGGCGCGGCAGGGGAGAGGTGGAGGGTGCGGAGAGGGACAGCGGCGAGGACCCAGAGCCATGACCAACAAGCGGAACGGATCATCGCTTCGTACAAGCCTTCTCGGCGTGGGCATGCTGGTCGCGGTGGTCGCGATCATGCTCTGGCTGGTTGGAGTGTTCAGACCGAAGATTGGCCAGGATGCCGCCCCCCCCGTTGGCGGGCGGTCGATCGACGGCATGGTCCTGGTTGACGTGGTTGGGGTGCGTGTCCCGGTGCACGAGACCGCGGTCGGCACGGTCAAGGCCGTGCACGAGGCCGCGGTGGCGTCGAAGCTCCTGGCCAAGGTCGTGGCCGTCCATGTCAAGGCCGGACAGGCGGTCACCAAGGACGAGGTGCTGGTCGAACTGGACAGTACGGACTTGAAAGCTCGCCGAGACCAGGCGAAGGCGGCCGTCGATTCGGCCCGGGCGAATCGGGACCAAGCCAAGGTCGAGTATGACCGCACCCAAAGCCTGAGCAGGCAGGGGGCAGCCGCGCCTCTTGAAGTGGACAAGGCCAGTAACACCTTCAAGGGAGCAGAGGCGGATCTGCAGCGGGCCGAGCAGGCACTCAGAGAGGCGGAGGCCATCGTCGGCTACGCGACGGTTCATTCGCCGCTGACCGGCGTGGTCGTCGACAAGAAGGTGGAGGTTGGCGATACCGTGCAGCCGGGGCAGGTGCTGGCCACGCTCTACGATCCGACGCGCATGCAGTTGGTTGCCCGGGTTCGCGAGTCGCTGGCCCAGCGGCTCGAGGTTGGCAGGACCATTCCGGTTCAGATTGATGCGTTGGATCTCGATTGCCACGGCCAGATCAGCGAGATTGTGCCGGAGGCGGAATCGGCCAGCCGGACGTTCTCGGTCAAAGTGACCGGTCCGTGCCCACCGGGCGTATACGCGGGGATGTTTGGGCGGCTGATCATCCCGCTGGATGAGGTGGAGATGCTGGTGGTTCCTCAGGCTGCGGTGCGACGGATCGGGCAGCTGGATGTGGTCGATGTGGTTGAGGGCGGCGTGCTGGTGCGGCGGTCCGTGCAACTGGGTCGGAGCTTCAAGCCGACGGGTGATGAGCCGGCGAAGGTCCAGGTTCTTTCGGGCCTCGAGGTTGGCGAGCGGGTTGCGGTCGCGGGCCATGGCTCCGCCGCCAGTCAAAGGGGGGATTGAGCATGCCTGGCCCCAGTGACCCGCCCCCTGCGGCTCATCCAGCCGTTCCGGCGCTGGCGACGCCCCACCACGGTTTCACCAACGCCATCGTGCGCGTTTTTCTCGAATCCAATCTGTCGCTGATGCTCATTCTGCTGGCCACGATCACTGGCGTGGCCGCCTTGCTGATCACGCCGCGGGAGGAGGACCCGCAGATCGTCGTTCCGCTGGCGGACGTGTACGTCCACTGCCCCGGGTACGCGGCCGAGGACATCGAGCAGCTTGTCGCCACACCGCTGGAGAAGCTGCTCTTCCACATTGACGGCGTGGAATACGTCTACTCCATGTCCAAGGAAGGAATAGCGATCATCACCGTTCGCTACTATGTCGGCGAGGACCGCGAACGGAGCCTGGTCAAGCTGCACAAGAAGATCGACGAGAACCTCGACGCTGTCCCGCCGGGCGTCACCGGCTGGATCATCAAGCCGGTTGAGATCGACGACGTGCCGATCGTGACGTTGACGCTGACGGGGACCCGGACCCGGTCGCACATGCTCCGGCGTGTGGCCGAGGAAATGGTCGTGCGTCTGGCTGCGGTCGAAGGTGTCTCCCGGGCCTACGTCGTGGGAGGTGAGCCGCGGGTCGTCAGCGTGCGATTCGATCCCGATCGTCTACAGGCCTACAACGTGTCGCCGCTTGAGGTGCGGCAAGGGCTGCAGTTCGCCAACGTGAGCGTATCGGCGGGCGAGTTCGCGCTGAACGATCAGGTGGTCAGAGTGGACGCGGGCAAGGCGTTTTCCACTGCGGGGGAGCTTGAGGGACTCGTGGTGGGCGTCTCCGGCGACCGGCCGGTGTACCTGAAGGACGTGGCTGCGATTGAGGATGGTCCGGCCGAGGTCACCAGTTACGTTCGGCACGGCTGGGGTACCGCCCGGGCCTTCGAGTCTGACCATGACCAGCCGGGCACGCTGGTCGGTGTTACCGAGGGCACGACCCAAGTTGAACGCACTTCGGCGCCGGCCGTCACCATCGCCCTGGCCAAGAAGAAGGGAACCAACGCGGTCCAGGTGGCCCGGGCGGTGCTCGCGGCGAGTGAACGGCTGAGACAGGAGGTCGTGCCCGACGGCATCGATGTAGTCATCACCCGGAATGCGGGGCTGACCTCGAACGAGAAAGTCAACGAGTTGGTCGAAGCTCTAGGTGTAGCCATTCTGTTTGTTCTGGCGGTCCTGACACTGGGTCTCGGCTGGCGTGAGGCGTTGATTGTAGCCATGGCCGTGCCGGTTGTTTTTGGGCTGACCCTGCTGGTCAACCTGGTGGTCGGGTTCACCATCAACCGCGTGACGCTGTTTGCGTTGATTCTGTCGCTAGGCCTGCTGGTCGATGACCCGATCGTGGACGTGGAGAACATTGCCCGGCATTTCGGGCTGCGGCGTCGCGCGACCCGGCATATCGTCCTCGAGGCCGTGGCCGAGATCCGCCCTCCGCTGATCACCGCGACGCTGGCGGTGATTGTGTCCTTCCTGCCGATGTCGTTCATTACCGGGATGATGGGGCCGTACATGCGTCCCATGGCCCTGAACGTCCCGGTGGCCATGGCCATGTCCATGCTGGTGGCGTTCACCATCACGCCCTGGCTGACGTATCACCTTTTGCGGCGCAAGTACTCGGCACGTGGTGTGGAGGCCGTTCATCACGTTGACGCGGACGACCCTGAAGTCGTGAAGAGGACTTTTCTGTACCGTCTGTTTTACCCGCTGATGGCTCCATTGCTCCGCTCCCGAGGAGCCGCGTGGGCCTTTCTGCTGGTCATTGGCATTTTGACGGTGGTGGCCGCGGGACTAGCCGCCACCCGGCATGTTCCGCTGAAGATGCTGCCGTTCGACAACAAGAACGAGCTGCTACTGGTTCTCAATTTCGACAAGGGCACCACGCTCGAGCGGACCGACGCCACGGTGCGGCGGATGGAGGCGTTTCTGAGCGGTGTGCCGGAAGTCACGGACTATGTTTCCTACGTGGGGCTGGCCTCGCCGATGGACTTCAACGGGCTGGTCCGCCACTACTACCTCCGCCAGGGCAACGACGTGGCCGAGATCCGGGTGAATCTGGTGGGCAAGAAGAGCCGCCCGCAGAAGAGCCACGCGGTGGGTCTGCGTATCCGCAAGGAACTGACCCGGATTGCGGCCGACGGCCGCGCCCGGCTCAGCATCGTGGAGACGCCGCCCGGTCCGCCGGTCATTGCCTCGATCGTGGCGGAGATCTACGGTCGGCCCGACCATGGGTACGGGGATCTGGTGGATGCCGCCAAGACGGTGCGGGCCCGGATGGCCGCCGAGCCGGGGGTTGTCGATATCGACGACAGCGATGAAGCGAGCAGCCTGAAGCTGGTGTTTGATACCGACAAGGAGAAGGCGGCGATCAACGGCGTCTCGGTCGAGGACATTGCCGCGACGGTTCGGATGGGGCTAGCTGGCGAGTATGTCGGGACGGTTCGCGTTCCTGGCGAGCGGAACCCGTTGCAGATTGAGCTGCGTCTTCCGCGAGCGCTGCGTTCCAGCGATCTTGATCTGTCCCGACTGAACGTCATCGGTCGCCGCGGGAACCTGGTTCCGCTGGCGGAACTGGGACAGTGGCGTGAGGCCCGGGCCGACAAGACCATCTACCACAAGAACCTCCAGCGGGTGGCGTACGTTTTCGCCGAGACTGCCGGACGCCCGCCGGCCGACTGCGTGGTGGACATGCAGGCGGATCTGCTCAAGGACGGCCCGGGGCAGGGGCAAGAGGCGATGGACACCGGCCCGGCACGGAGGAACGAGGCGGGCAGTGGATGGGTGGCCGGATCGAGCGCCAGGCCGGTCGACGGGCGGACCTTCTTCACCAACGGGAGCGGGATCGCATGGTCACTGCCGCGTGGCATCCGTGTCGATTTCGCCGGCGAGGGCGAATGGAAGATCACGCTGGATGTCTTCCGCGACCTAGGCCTGGCCTTCGGAGCGGCGCTGGTCGGCATTTACATCCTGCTGGTCGGACAGACCCGGTCGTTTGTCATTCCCGTGGTGGTCATGATGGCCATTCCGTTGACCGTGCTCGGGATCATGCCCGGCTTCTGGCTGCTGAACGTTTTGACCGGGGGGCAAGTCGGAGGGTACGCCGATTCGGTCTTCTTCACCGCGACCGGTATGATCGGCATGATAGCCCTGGCAGGTATCGTCACGCGCGACTCGATCATTCTCGTGGATTTCATTCATCTGTCTCTGGCCCGCGGGCGTTCGCTGTTCGATGCAATCATGGAAAGCCGCGTCGTGCGTCTCCGCCCCATCCTGCTGACGACGGCCACCGCCATGCTGTCCGCCCTGCCGATCGCGATCGACCCCATCTTCTCCGGGCTTGCGTGGGCCTTGATCTTCGGCCTGCTCGCTTCGACGGTGTTCACCCTGTTCGTGATCCCGGTCACCTACTGGCTGGTCTACGAACGAAGGCCCGGACATGGACTGCCGATCTCCGAGGAGGATTGAATCGCATGGCCGATACCCGGAAGGACAGCGTGTTTGAAGAGCGCAGCGACCTGTATGACGCGCTGATCGACTGGCCCAAGCGGTTGGCATATGAGGCCCCCTTCTACCGGCGATGGTTTGGACATGTCGGAGCCAGGCGGGTGCTGGATGCGGCCTGCGGGACCGGCAGACATGCGGCCCTGTTCCATTCTTGGGGGCTGGAGGTGGAGGGGGCTGATCTGAGCGCGGGTATGGTCGAGTACTGCCGCCGGACTCACGGCCAGCCGACCGGGCTGAGCTGGACGGTGCGGTCATTTGCCGAGCGCGGCCCGGTCGGTCGTTTCGACGTTGCGGTCTGCGCCGGCAACTCGCTGCCCCTGGCCAACGACCGAGAGGTGATGGAACGAGCGGTGGCCGCCCTGATCGCGTCCGTCCGACCGGGGGGGATCTGCATCATCCACGTGCTCAACCTCTGGAGGTTTGCCGACGGGCCGACGACATGGCAGAAGTCGAAGCGTGTCCGGGACGATCACGGGGATCGCATCCTGCTGAAGGGCTTTCATCGCGTGGGGACACGAGCGTTCATCGACTTCGCCGAGTTGCGACTCGAACCTGGCGGCCGGATGGTCAGCCGGTTCGACGTCTCGAGCTTTGTCGGGCTGGAAGCCGAGGACCTGGCGGCCATGGTGGATCGATCGGGTGCTTCGCCGCTGCACCGGTTTGGCAGTTACGAAGAGACCTGCTACCAGCGGGAGACGAGCCCCGACCTGATTCTCGTGGCGGAAAGTCGGGGCTAGGGCCTTTGGCCGACGGCAGCCGGGGGCGATGCGGTTCGGGTGTTGGCCTACCTAGCCGGGGGTTTGGCGGGCACTGCGGGCTTCGGCGCGGGCGCGGTGGCCGTTTTCGCGGCCGGTCTCATTGCCGGTCTCGTCGCAGGCCTGAGCGTTGCGCCGGGCCTAGCCGGCTGAATGGCGGCCCCGCGCGTGGTTGCTCCTGCCGGGCGCGTGGCTGCCGGCCGGGTGGAGAGCATCCGCTCCAAGTCGACGAAGGAAGGTGCCGACGGCTTGATGGCGGAACCCACCTTGGCGGGCCTGCGCGGCGGCTGGACGCCCACCACGGGGTACTTCAGGAAGCTCTCGGCAATCGCCTCCTGGTACTTGGCGCCTGAGAAATACACCCGCATGTTGCGTTGGATCTGTTGCTCCTCGAACGGCCGATTGCCCGGCTTGCGGGCGGTCACGTGCAGGAGGTGGTAACCCAGTGGCGTCTCGATGATATCGCTGAACTGACCGACCTCGAGGGCGAAGGCGGCCTTGGCGATCATCTCGTGTACCATTCCGTGCCGGGTGAAGGCTCCCAGGCTGCCGTTCGGGTTTCTGAAGTCGCTCTCCGACACGCACTGATCCCAGGTACGTTTGCCGGCCAGGATGTCTTCGCGCATCTTGACGAGCCGGGACTTTTTCTCGGCCCGGACCGCGGGGGTGTCGGTGGGGGCAACGACGAGCATGATCTGGCGCGTATCCACGGTCGTGCCGTCGAAGTCGGTGGGATGATGATCATAGACCTTCTTGAGGGCCGCGGTATCCTCGCCGATGGTGTTGCCCTGGCGGATGAGCTCGGCGCGGGCCAGTTTGATCCGCAAGTCCTCGCGGTAGGCTTCGAAGGAGAATCCCTTCTCGGCAAAGCGCTTCTTGACCTCATCGAGGGTGGCGATCTTGGCGTTTTTCATTCGCCGCTCAATCTCGGCTTCGAGCTTGGCGGGCGGGATCAGTTCGGGATGGTCGGCCAGATAGAGCTCGAACAGCCTCTGCTCCAGGAGACGACGGACGATGGACATCGCCTGGGCATCGTACTGCTCGGGCCTGAGGAGCTGGACGGCGGCGGTGAAGTCCTCCTGGGTAACGACTGCCTTGTCGCCCACCCGAAAGAGGATGATCTCGGATTCAGGTTGGGTGGCGGGCGCCGTGGCGGGCGCACTTCCCGAGGGAGACGAGGTCGCCGCGGTCGGCATCGCGGCCACTGAAACAGACGCCCCGAAAGCCACTCCCACCAGCGCTGCCCGACGAGCTGTCATGAGTTTGGTCATCATCGCCTCGGATTCTCCTCAAGTATGGCGTTGAGCCACGGTCGGGGCGGCCGGTGTCGCGATCATCGCGAATACACGACCACCTCCCTCCCTCCCTCCCACCTCCCTCCCCTCCCACCTCCCTCCCTCCCTCCCCTCCCACCTCCCTCCATCTTCTTTCGGTCAGGCCGCGGGGCCGCCTGAAATACCGTCCCGCGGTTTGGCCTTGCCGAGCAACAGCCTCAGGTTATCGCGGTGACGGCAGACCACCAACACTGCGATGACGACGGCAAAGACGTAGAGGGGCCACAGTCGTTCGCCGGTGCCCCACTGGTCGCGACAGAGGCGAGCCGCGACTGCGAATATTATCGGAAATGCGACCGCTGCTGTCACGGACCCGACGGCCACGATGCCCGAGAGCTTGGTCACGACCGCCCACAGGGCAAACGCCAGCAAGCCGGGGAGGGTGAAGTGTGGGTAAACGGCGAGCATGGCTCCGAGGGAGGTAGCGACGCCCTTGCCTCCTCTGAAGCCGAGGTAGACGGGGAACATGTGGCCCAGAACGCCGGCGGCGGCCACCAACATCCACAGCAGGTAACCCTGGTACCCGGTGACGGCCGGATCCCAGGGCGCGCCGGGTCTGAGGAGACACCGGCCGGCCACCAGTACCGGGATGAAGCTCTTCAGGAAGTCGAGGGCAAAGACCAGCAGCCCGTACTTGCGGCCCAGCGTCCGGCCCACGTTGGTCGCCCCGATATTGCCGCTCCCCCGCGTGCGTACGTCGACGCCCCTGGCCAAGCCGACCAGCAAGCCAAACGGGATGGCCCCCAGCAGGTATGCCGCCGCCACGCACAGGACAGCAGCGATCGTGTCGCCCGACATCAGCGGTAACCTCCTTGCCTCAAATCGTGACCATCTTTAACCTCCTTATAGAGCTCGTAGACCTTTTGGGCATGAGCTCGCATGGTCACGTCCTCGACGACCCGCGGGGCGGCGGCGGCGCAAGCCCGGCGGTGGTCGTCATCGGCGAGCCGCATGATGGCCCCCGCCAGGGCGGCGACATCCATGGGCGAGTCGATCACATAGCCCTCTCGGCCGTCGGTCACCCGCTCGGCTGCCCCGTTGAAACGCGTGGTGATGACCGGCAAACCCGAGGCCAGGGCCTCCAGGACGACGCGGCTGCAGGGATCATAGAACGTGGGATGCACGAGGACGTCGGCGGCGTGGAAGAAAGCCTGTATCCGTTGGGTGGAACCGGCGAAGGTGATTCGATCGGCCACCCCCAGGCGCTGAGCCAGCTGGGCCGCCCCGCGCGGATTGTCACGGCCCACCACCAGGGTCCGCAGCCGCCGTCTGCCCAATGTTCCACCCACGCCGCCCTGCGACTCGATCCGGGCCACCGCTTCGATCAACCGGTCCACGCCCTTGAGCTTGAAGTTGTGGGCCACGCACAGCAGCATCAGCTCGTTGTCCGCCAAGTGGAATTGCCGGCGGAGTTCCGCCCGATGCTCGGCACGAACCGGCAGGGGTGTCTCGTCCCCATCCACGCCGTTGAAGATCTCACGGACCCGCGCGCGATCGAAGCCGTAGTGGCGGTGAAGCTGATCCGAGACATAACGAGAGATCGCGATGACCCATGGAGGTGGTCGACGGGTCAGGAGTTGCCGCTCCATGCGCGCGATCGCCCGATACTTGAGGTTCAGGCACTGCCCCGCCCTTTTTAGTCCCCGCGCCAGGGGGGCAGAGCGGATGGCCAGGTTACGCTCCAGCATCTCCGGGACCGTCCCGCCTCGGGGTTGATAGATGTCCGCGACCGCACAGGGCATGATGCTGTGGACAATATCGAAACTGCCTTCGCGAACCGTCTGGCTGACGCGGTGGGCAAATGCGATGGCTCTGGACCCGCGCAGGCGATGCAATGCACGAATCGGAACGACGGTCAGATCGGGAGTCGAGGGTGCGTGCGTGGTGGTCAGAATGTGCACCTCGGCGCCCAATTCGGCCAGATGCTGTGCAAACTGGAGCGTGGACGTCTCGGCTCCCCCTCGCCAGGTCTCGATTCGCTCGATGATCAGTGCGACTCTCATGAGCAGCGATCCGCGGTCAGACTGCGGCGGCCAGCCGGACTCGGCAGGCTCGTCTCTTGGCCAGCCCGGGAGCAGCCTCTTGCCCTTCTGTCGTTTTCCATCCTGTTCCTCACGCCCGTCGGTCTCGCCTCTCAAGTAACCCCACCGCGGCTCCACTCTCCGGCCAAGGGCGCGGGGTGCCGCCTGGCCATCCTGGCGACCTTGGCTGCCACCGGTCCGGCCAGCTCTCGGGCGGTCCCAAAGCGCGGGCAGGCCCGTGCATACCGGCAGAGAAACCGCAACCGCTCGAAAGGCCCGACCCGGTCGCTCGGCACCGAGAAGCTCAGGGCGGCCAGATCCTTGATCACCCACCGCCGGAACCGCCATTTTGGCCGGAACACGCGTTGGAGATCAATCAGCGTGAACCGTGGGCGACCGTCGCCACCTGGCTCGGCCTCCGCCTGGGCATCGAAGAAGATATGGCACAGGTACAGGTCCCGGTGAACAAAGCCCGCCCGATGGAAGCGGGCCACAAAGCACGCCAGTTGATCGGACAGGGTCCGTCGGCGCTGATGGTCGGTTTCGAAGGCGGCAGGAGCGAGATGTCGAGGCAGCCACCGCTCCAGGGAGTCGCCCCGGACCTCCGCCAAGACCACGAAGCTCCGCCGCTCCCAGGGGCCAGCCATCAGCTGGCCGTATCCCACGGCCGTAGCCGCCGACACCCCGGCCGCCGCCAAGGCTCGGGCATTCCCCCACTCCGTCCCGCCGGTGCTCGCCAGCCAATGTCCTTGGCGCCACCGCTCGAACTGGTGCCGCAGCGGCGGGTGGTCGAAGCGTTTGAGAAACAGGACCCCGGGGACGGCGGACGGTCCGACGTCCGATAACCTGATCCGCCACCGCTGCCGCCAGCTTTCAAGCGTCGCTTTGTCGAGTCGATCGCCGTCCTGCCAAGCGAACACCGCGGCGAGGTCGGTCAGTCCGTGCCGCGCCGCCAGCTGATCGTAACCGCAGTGCCATTCCACACGAGCGCCCATCCGCCGTTCACCTGTTGGGGTATTCCGGTCGGAACAGGCTATCGACCCTGCAGATGAGATGCAACGGGGCGTCCCCCGGAGCCCGTCAGTCAAGTTGGCGGGAGTCGGCGTGCACAAGGTAACCCCTCGGTGATAGAATACGCTTAGGAATGGAAGTCGAGGCTGAAGAGCCCCGACACGAGGGCCGCGCCGTTAACACCGTGGCTCGACGACCTGAGATAGTCAGGGTCGGCGAGGCGGAGTCAGCGTGGTCGCCGTATGTTCGGCTAGCGGAGCACAACCGAGGACGGGAGGAGGTCGGCGTCAACCCGCGATGGGGTTGCGTCCTTCATCCTCACCCGATTCGAACCGACTCCCCGTCAGAAAGGACCGCCATCGTGCCTGGCTCCAGGAACCTGCCGTGGACTGCACCGGCAACCGGGAGCAGGCTGACGCGTGTGCTTGAATCGAGGCATGGCGTCAGCCTTTCTCCGCCGGCATTCCTGGTGGTCTTCGCGTGGGTTGCGACCTGCGGCGTCCCGGTGCTGGTGGCCGGGGCGCCCGGTGAACCGGCCTGCCTGGCGGACTCAGTCGCACGGACGCAATCCGATATCCTTGGGGATGCGGTGATCAGGAGAACCGACGCGGGTGCGACCGGAACCGTTGACCCCGCCGCCCATCGTCTTCCCGATATCGTGTCGTACAGCATCGGTTACTGGGAGTGCTACGATCCGCGGGGCAATCCCTTCTGGGGCACGTGGTCCACGAGCAGCGATTTCTTTCGGCTGGATGTTGTTTTCAGCGGGCTGGTGAATCCTCCGGGGCCTTTGGCCTGCTGCGGGAACCCGGCTTTTGAGCCCTTCCTGTATGGTCCGCATCCCGTGCTGGGGTACATCGAGTTTGACATTGATGAGAATCCCGACACGGGCGGAGAACTGGATCGCCCGGAACTGCGTTACCTGGGCAACGTCGGCCGTTTTGGTGGTCTGCCCAGAGAGCCCTTCCTCTCCGTGCGGGCGGCCATCAGCGACGGTGCGTTCGACAGAGACATCGTCACGGCTCCCCTGGTGGACCGGAGCGGCGAGGAGTTTCACATCGAGCTTCAGAACTGGAATATCGAGAGCATCCTCCGAGCCGAAGCCAGTGATAGCGACCTGATTTTCGAGGCTGGGGAGACCTGGCGTCTCGTCGGGCGATTCCTCTCTCGAGCCCACGGGTACGAGCCCTACAGTGTGGCCTGCTGTCTCGGAAGACCGGGGAGCTACTGGCCGCGATCCCGCGCCCAGTTCGCCCACAGCATGGCGACCAACAGGACGACGGTGAGTCTGGTATACCCGCTGACCAACAACGGCTCGTCCCAGATGGGGGACGGCAAGCCCTGGCCGGAAGCCGACGATGGCGATCCGTCCAACCAGAACAGCATTCACGAAGCCCTGTCGGATCTGGTTTACAGCGTGGCGGTCGCCACTTCCTCCCAGCGCGAGCAGCCGGACTTTGCGATCATTGCCCCCTGGCAGGACCAGGATCCGGACGTGTACATGAACCCGATCTACTGGCGCGTAACCATTGTCGCGGGAACGAGTTACACTCTCTCATCACCCGGTTCCTGGTTTGTCTGGACGGACATTCACCCGAATGTGATCCCGGGTGACTTCGACGGCGACGGGCGGGTTACGCTTCTTGACGTGGCCAATCTGGGGAGTTTCGTCGTCGCGCGTGACGGTCAGCCGGGTTCGGATGCCGACGGGTCCACGAACGGGAAAGTGGTTTTGCCGCGATTCGGCACCAACTTTTCGGTTTATGATGTAGACTATGATGGATTGGTGGGCGCGGGGGATATTGCGGCCATCCCGGCGCTTCGCTACGCCCCCGGCGACCTGGACACCGACGGCGACGTCGATCTCGACGATTTCGGTCGTCTGCAGGCCTGCCTGAGCGGGAGAGGCATGAGGCCGCCGAATGAGGAGTGCGGTATCGCGGATCTCGACAAGGACGACGACGTCGATCATGATGATATGCTGCTGCTGGTTCCGTGTCTGAGCGGAGCCGGCATCTCCGCGAACCCGCTGTGTGGGCGTTGAGGGTAGACAGGTGCGGTTCAACCAGCGCATCCGGTGGCCCGGTGTTCGGCCGATCGCTCGGCGGCGATGGCGGACTGGGGCGTCGGGGGCGGGTTTCACGCTTATTGAGTTGATCGTGGTGGTAGGCATTATTGCCCTGATGCTCGGCATCGTGGCGGCCTCGATGGCGAGGGTGCGCAATTCGGCACAGGGTTTTGTCTGCAAGAACAAGCTGAAGACGATCGCGTTCGAGTTCATTCAGTTCGCCGACGACAATGCTCACCCCTGGCGCGGGGACAGCGACCAGGACGGGCGGCCGGGTTTTCGGATCGAGGACTTCCAGGAGCGGCTCTACGGGATAGATGAGTTCTGGAAGGCGCCGTCGGGGGCCTCTCAGTTTGCGTTTGGCTCGCCGACGGCCGTTGCGGACTACAAGCCCGAGGACCAGGCGATGATCTGCCCGTCGGGCCCGCAGGTTCTGTCTCGTCACGCGTTGCTGCCCTGCCAGGCCGAGGCGGTCAAGCCGCTGGAGAACGTGAGTGTGGGCTTCAACATGCGTCTCGCATGGGCGGCCGTGGAAGTCGGTGGCCGGCAGATTCTGCGTGAAGTGCGTTTGTCCAAGGGGATCATGAACCACCCATCAGTGCCGCTGGCGTTCGATGTGGACGGTGCCCTGGCCAAGGAGCGTGGGGTGCTCCCGTACTACTCGGCCCCGCCGGGCGGCGCGGACGACAAGTACGCCCTTGGGATGTTCTGGAATCCAGCCCTGCGTCACGCGGGGGCGCTGAATGCGGCCTTCATCGGGGGGCAGGTTCTTTCCTCATCCCGGCCCCAGACCCAAGGAGGGTGGGACTGGAAATACCAGCACCCCGTGCAGTAGCCTTCACCGTAAGAGCTGAACGTGGACCTCAGGTACAAATTCGGACTGCTGATTTTCATCTACGTCGTGTCGTTGTCTGCGAATTTTGGCATGTCTGCCTGGGGGATCGCGGTCTACTTTGACTCGGCCTTCCACGATTTCCAGTCCGAGGCCACCGAGGAGGAGCAGATCGGGCAGCTTCGGCAGCTTCTCCGACGGCAGCGGGAGTTGCTCGATGACGCCCGCGATCCGGCTGATCTGGCGAAGGAGTGCGAGGATCTCCAGTATCAGTTTTCCGAAGCGATGCTGCCGATCCTGAGCCGGCTGTCGGAGGACCCGGGGGATACGCGGGGGCAGGCCATCGAGTGGGCGTTGCAGGACCAGAAGACTGCCGCCCAGCAATTCCTGGCAAGACGGTCTTCCAGCCAGCCGGCCGGCGAGTTGTCGCCGGAGGAGGAGCAGGCGTTTGTGCAGCTGGATCTGCTGCTGCTGGAGACGAACGGCCTGTTCAGCCAGAAGCGGGAGCGTAACGTGGCCGAGGCTGCGCGTATCCAGGAGCAGGTGATGACCATCCTGGTCGTCAACACCGCGGTCGGCGGCGTGCTCTGTGCCGTGGGCGTGTTCTTCGTGCGGCGATGGGTCATGAACCCGATCGCCGATCTCCGCGAAGCCACCAAGCAGATCTCGCACGGCAACTTCGAGTACCGCATCCGTCCGAAGGCCAGCGACGAGCTGGGACGCCTGGCCGGCGAGGTGAACCAGATGAGCTCGACCATTATCGAGATGCAGACCAAGATGGTCGAGCAGGAACGGCTTGCCGCGGCCGGCGAGATGGTCACCCGGCTGGCCCACAACATCCGAAATCCCCTGGCCGGAATCCGGGGCCTGGCCGAAGCCACCATTCAGAGCCACCCCGATGACGAGCAGACCACCGAGTGCCAGAAGCGGATCATCAACACCGTGGATCGCTTCGAGAAATGGCTTCGCGACCTGCAGCAATCGGTATCACCGCTCGAACTCAACCTGCAGCCGGTTGCGATCGGCGAGGTGCTCAACAGCGTGGTGACCGCCCTGCGGCCGATGCTCGACCGCCGGGGCATCGACGTTCAGATCGAGGTGGACCGGAAGATGGGGCCGGTCCAGTTGGACAGCCTGCACTTCGAGCAGGCCCTGGTCAGCCTGGTCACCAACGCTGTCCAGGCCTCGGAGAAGGGGCAATCGGTACGGGTGGCCGCCGAACCGATTCCCGAGTCTCGCGGGCGATGGCGACTCACGGTCGAGGACCACGGCGTCGGGATACCCCACGAGCTTCACCACAAGATCTTCCTGCCCTATTTCACCACCAAGCCGGATGGCAACGGGATCGGGCTGGCCATGGCCAACAAGGTGGTGCGGCTTCACGGCGGTGAACTCAAGGTCCAGTCGGAACTCGGCAAGGGCAGCCGGTTTGACGCCCTGATGCCCGGGCTCATCTCGGAGAACTGAACTCGATGGCCAATGTTCTGGTGATCGATGACGAAGAGAACCTCAGCTACTCGCTGCAGCTGGCCCTGAAGCGTGCCGGCCACACCTGCCGCGTCGCCGACCGGATCGCCGCGGGCCTGGCAGAGTGCAATCGCCAGCTACCCGATCTCATCCTCCTGGACGTCCAGCTTCCGGACGGCAACGGCATCGACCTGATGGCCCGGCTCCGCCAGGAAGGCATGGACGTGCCGGTCATCGTCATCACCGCCTACGGCACGGTGGCATCGGCGGTGGCGGCCATGAAACAGGGGGCGGTGGATTTCATCCAGAAGCCGCTCTCCATGGAGGAGGTCTGCCTGGCGGTCGATCGATGCCTCGAGAATCGCCGGATCCGCAATCGCCTGGATGCCTTCCAGGAAGCTCAGCGCCGCGAGTCCGAGGATATCCGGATTGTCGGCCAGTGCCCGGAGATCGTCCAGGTGCTCTCCATCGCCCAGCGCATTGCGGCCCTGCCGGCCGACCCGGGCGGCGGGCTGGTCACCACGCTCATCCTGGGCGAGACCGGCACCGGCAAGGGCGTCGTGGCCCGCTACATTCACCACCACTGCCTGCGGCCGGACCGCCCTTTCGTCCAGGTGAACTGCACCGCCATCCCCGAGAACCTCTTCGAAGCCGAGCTCTTCGGCCACGAGAAGGGCAGTTTCACGGACGCGAAGGCGACCCGCAAGGGCCTGTTCGAGACCGCCCACGAAGGCACGTTGTTCCTCGACGAGATCGGCGACATGCCCAGCTCGACTCAAGCCAAGCTGCTGGTCGCGATCGAGAGCGGGCGATACCGGCGACTGGGCGCGGCCGCCGAGCGATCGGCCGATGTGCGTATCATCGCCGCCACCAACAGCGACCTTCAGCGCAGGGTGGAGGAACGAGCGTTCCGGGCCGACCTGTTCTTCCGCCTCAAGGTTTTTGCCATCGAGCTACCCCCGTTACGGGCCCGCGGCGATGACCTGTTTCTGCTCACCGAGCACTTCCTGGGCACCTTCTGCCGCAACCTGCATAAGAGAGTCCCGGCCGTGCCCCTCCGAACCCGGGAGGTCATGCGCCGGTACCCCTGGCCGGGCAACGTGCGAGAATTGGCCAACGTCCTCCAGCGAGCGGTGCTGATCAACGATTCCGACCAGCTGGAACCTGCCATGCTGGGGCTGGAAGGAGCGAGCGTCGCCGCGACGCCACCGGTCGGCAGCACCCAGTTCGATTTTGCCCGTGAGGACTGCACCCTGTCCGGTGTCGAGCGGAAGCTGCTCCAGGCGGCCCTGGAGTTCACCAAGGGCAACGTGTCGGAAACTGCCCGGCTTCTCGGCCTGACCCGGGGGGGGCTGCGACACAAGATGGAGAAACTGGGCCTGTGATGCAGGGGTCGGGGCGGGGGGGTGGCCGGAAAAAGCTTGCACTCCGCAATCCGGGCGTCTATTCTGAACATAGCGCATGGCATGGCCCAGGCGGCCAGCTCGCCATGCCAGACGGCAGGGCCGACTGGCGACGCTCGCCGACATGTCTGGTTCTGTCCGTCAAGGATGCGGGCCGTTCGATGCTGCTGGGGGGCGAAGGGCCGAAGACCCGGCAGCACCTCTGAAAAGGAGGAGCCCGTGGTCGGATCATCCGCCATTGCGATGACTTCTGCGCTCGCGACGGGGTGCCGCGGACCCCGCGAGACTGCCCCCCTTCATGCTGAGCCTATCCACGAGCCCGGACGGGTGCGTTCCTGTCGTCGCGTTGTGACGGGGCCCGGCCGCGTGCCATTTAGTCGATCCGGAAGGAAGAGAGGATGATCCATGTCGAGTATGATTCGAGCGACCGTGCTGGCCGTGACCGCATACGTTCTGGCCGCCGGGCCGGTTTTCGCCGCGGGATGGTCGCGAAACTACGATGACGGCACCACGCAGGGCCTGTTTGAGTTCGATGCCGCGTTGGTCATGCAGGGCGTCGATGAGTTCAGGGTATCGGTGGTCAACGGCAGCCTGCGGATGGGCTTCGCCAACCTGCCGACCGCGACCCCGGACAACGATTCGGGCCTGATGCTGGATCCCATGCAGGTCCTGGGCGACACCAGCGGTCTGATGCTCATCAAGTGGTCGACCAACCCGCGTTTTGCGGCCACGCCCACCAGCTCGGAGATGAACGCCGGCTGGGTGTTGCGTTTGAACACCAACACGCTCAGCGGTTACGTCTTCGTCATTGACGACCGAGGCTATCTGCAGATCCAGAAACTGCTGGGCGGCGAGGTATTCGATCCTTGTCCGGACAGCAACGTGAGGCTGGGGCTTGACCCCTCGAAGGACTGGTGGCTGCGGGCGGAGGTATTGAATGTGGCCGGCGGGGTGCAGTTGCGGGCCAGAGCCTGGGTCGCGGACACGGCGGAGCCGGTTGAATGGCAGGCCACGTGCCTCGACACCGAGCCGCCCTTGTTTGCCGCGGGGGTCGCCTCCTTGGTGGCCAATGAGGACAGCGCCGACGTTGAGAACTGGGTGGACGTGGACGACACCACGGTCGGGCCGCTGCCCGAACTGATCTGCTACAACCAGGCCGATGACGACGGGGACGGGCTGATGGATTGCGCCGATCCGGACTGCGCCGGTGCGGCGGCCTGCACCTGCAGCGATCCGTTCGCGGATATCGACCGCGACGGCGACGTGGACCAGGCCGATTTCGGCTTCTGGCAGCTCTGCTACACTGCCACCATCGCGGAGCAGTTCGATGTCGGCCGGTGCGATTGCCTGGACCGCGACGACACCAACACCGACGGCTTCTTCAGCCCGGATCTGGATGGCAACAATCTCATCGACTCCTCCGACTTCGACGCCTTCGTCCAGTGCTTCAGCGGCCCGACCATTGCGGCGCCCAAGACCTGCGACGACTGATCTGATCACCGCCGTGGCATGTGACGGGCAGGAGTGCCCAGGCGACAAGGAGACCTGGGCACTCGGGGAAGCCCGAGTGCTCTGACCAGAATGCCCGGCCGGGCACGCCCGGGGCACCTCGTGAACCACCCCTACTTGTCTTTTTTCGTCTTGCGGCCGCCGTCGCCGATTTCACCAGGCCCGTACTCCAATCCGCCACGATCTGCGGGACTCCGCCAGAATCAGAGACTCGAAGGGCACGTCGATCGCGCCTCCGGTGGAAACCGCCCCTGACCCTGGCTGGTCGACGAGAGGGCTTGGGAGGCGCGGGTCCCCGGTGTGCACTTCGCGGCTCCGGGCTGGGTCGCGCAACGCCGTTGACCCTGGAGAGCGTCGTGGTCTCCGAGCTCGGAACGTCGGGATGATCCCGTGCATCGGCTGACGGTTTCTCACCTGCGGAGTTCATGTCCGGGAAGAGGGGGCGCATTTCTCACCCGGCCCGGCGCGATCGGAGCCGCAGGCGAACGGACTTCTTGAAAAAGCCCATCTGCGACCTACAATCCCCTGCATCGGCGTCCGGGATGGGCGGCATGCGAGCGAGATGGACACATGAAAGCCGCAGCACTCGCGTTTGGGTCGTTCGCACCGGTGGCCATCCTCCTGCTCATCGTGGCGGGGATGGCCGTCGGCATCCTCGTCGTGACGCACCTGATCGGCCCGAAGCGCAGTGGCCCGGTCAAGAACGAGACCTACGAATCGGGCATGCCGCTGGTGGCCGACGCCCGCGGGCGGTTCAATGTCCGCTTCTACCTGGTCGCGATCCTGTTTCTCCTGTTCGATATCGAGATCGTTTTCCTGTGGTTGTGGGCGCCCCTGTTCAAGGATGTGGCCCGAGGGCCGGAGTCGTCGGCCGTCGGCCAGTTGATCCGTGATGGGCAGCCGTTCTTGACCAAGGGCTTCATGCTGGCCGAGATGGGCCTATTTGTAGCCATCCTCGCGGCGGGTTTTGCCTATGCCTGGCGCAAGGGGGTGTTCCGATGGAGCTGAACACTCTGCAACAGGGCCGGGCGAACCATGTCATGACCGCCAGCGACGTGGTGACCACGCGGCTGGACTTCGTCGTCGATCTGATCCGCAGGAACACAGTCAACTGGAGCCGGAAGAACTCGCTGTGGCCTCTGCCGTTCGCGACCGCCTGCTGTGGGATCGAGTTCATGGCGACGGCCGCCAGCCGCTACGACATCGCCCGGTTCGGGGCCGAGGTGGCCCGGTTCAGCCCGCGGCAAGCGGACCTGCTGGTCTGCGCCGGGCGGGTGGCGATCAAGATGATGCCCGTTCTGCAGCGGCTGTACCTGCAGATGTGCGAGCCCAAATGGGTGATCAGCATGGGGGCGTGCGCCAGTAGCGGGGGCGTGTTTGACACCTACGCGGTCGTCCAGGGCGTCGATCAGTTCATCCCCGTTGATGTCTACGTGCCCGGCTGTCCGCCGCGGCCGGAGACGCTGATCGAAGGCATCATGATGATCCAGGAGATCGTCGATCAGGATGGGGTGCGGAGCAGCCGGGAACGGGGAAAGGGACTGGGGCTTGTGGTTGAAGGCGGACCGCGGGAAGCCGAGCGGCTCTATCAGGTGAACACCGGCGTCCCGGGGCGTAACGCTGGGCGATGAAGAATGGAGAATGGTGCGTTGAGAGAGACCCTGTCCGATCCTCGTACCCGCAGGGCTTTGCGATTGGCGTTCCGCCATGGTCTTTCCATCCAGGGCCGTCACCGATCACCGGGGTCCGGGGGAACGGGACTCGGTGAATCCTGTTCGACGGCGGAATGGGGTTCTCTAGAGGTATAAGACGGTATGGACGCCGACGTCATCCAGGCACTCCGCGAACGCTTTCCGGAGCTCGACTTCCGGGCCGGTCCTCTGCTGCCCGCCGGTGGCGGCGGTCTGCAGCAGATCTGCATTCGGGTCGAAGCCGCCCGCCTTCTGGAGGTTCTGGAGTTCCTGCGGGATGATCCGCGTACCCGCTTCGACCAGCTTGCCGACCTGGCGGGGATCGACTACCTGGACTACCCCGAGGCCGGGGATCGCTACGCAGTGGTCTTCGCCCTGCTCTCGGTGCCGCACGGCCACCGGCTGTGGGTCAAGTGCTTCGCCAATGATCCCGACCCGCGGCTGCCCTCGGTCTGCCCGATCTGGAAGGGGGCGGAATGGCCGGAGCGCGAGGTCTACGACCTGTTCGGGATCCGGTTCGACGGGCATCCCGATCTGCGGCGGATCCTGACCTGGGACGGCTTCGCGGCCCACCCGTTGCGCAAGGACTACCCGCTCCGCGGCCGCGGCGAGCGAACGAGCTTCGAAGAGGTCACCCGGGAGAGCGCCTGAAATGCCGCCACGGTGCCACACGAGGAGTGCCGCATGAGTTCGCCGGCCACGCTGACCGCACCCGAGCCCAGCAGGTTTGCCCCGGAACACCCGGGTGGCGACGTCTGGGTGCTCAACTTCGGGCCGCAGCACCCGGCCACGCACACCACCTTCCGGTTGGTGCTCGAACTCGACGGCGAGACGGTGCTGGCCTGCACGCCCCACATCGGCTACCTGCACAGCGGTTTCGAGAAACTCGGGGAGCACCTGGACTACAACCAGTACGTCACCATCACCGACCGGATGAACTACGTCAGTCCGATGGCCAACAACATCGCTTGGCACGCGGCCTGCGAACGGCTGTTCGGCGTCGAGATCACCCCGCGGTGCAAGGCCATCCGCACGATCATCGCCGAGCTGGCCCGCATCCAGGACCACCTGCTGTGCATCGGGGCCGGGGCTCTCGACCTGGGCGGACTGACCGCCTTCCTCTACGGCTTCAACGAGCGCGAAGCCATCAATGACCTCTTCGAAGAAGTCTGCGGAGCTCGCTTCACCACCAGCTACACCCGGGTCGGTGGGCTGAGCATGGACATCAGCGCCGAATGGCCCGGGCACGTGAGGTCCTTCATCCGGGCCCTGCCCCGAACCCTGGACGACATCGACGCCCTGCTGACCCGCAACCGCATCTTCATGGAGCGGACCCGCGGGATCGGCTACCTCGGCCGGGGGGACGCGATCGCCTGGAGTGTCACCGGCCCGCTGGCCCGGGCGTCCGGCGTGCCCCGCGACCTGCGCAAGGACGAGCCCTACCTGTGCTACGCGGACAACTGGGATGGCCGGGGCTCCCCTGGCGTGCCGTTCAAGGTCCCGGTGTGCGCCCTGGGCGACGTCTACGGCCGATACCTGGTGCGGCTGGAGGAGATGCGCCAGTCCCTGGCCATCATCGAGACCCTGATCGACAACCTGCCGGCCGGCCCGGTGAACGTGAGCCCCGAGAGCAAGATGGTGTTGCCCGACAAGCGGGAAGTCTACTTCTCGATCGAAGGGCTGATCCATCATTTCGAAGGGATCATGACCAGCCGGGGATTTCACCCGCCGATCGGCGAGGTCTACGCCGCCCAGGAGACGGCCAACGGCGAGTTGGGCTTCTACCTGGCCAGCGACGGCGGACGATGCCCCTACCGGGCCCGGTGCCGGCCGCCGAGTTTCTACAACTACCAGTGCTTCCCCAAACTGATCGTCGGGCACCAGATCAGCGACGTGGTCGCAGTCCTGGGCAGTCTGAACGTCATCGCGGCGGAGCTGGACCGGTGAGTCCCCGGCGTTGCACCGAGCAACGTCGCGGAATTGAGTAGGGTGTAACTCGCCTTCCGCTATGCAACTTTCCTATGTTCCCGGCGCACGAGCGGCCGGTACGGGTATAGTCTGCGACGTTCCTCGATGATGCGATGCTTCTGGAACGCATCCCAGTCACCGTTGA